>NZ_JAELTK010000033.1:0-63078 GCF_016428765.1 Delftia sp. ASV31 | reverse complement strand
CCCCCCCCCCCCCCCCCCCCCCCCCCCCCCCCCCCCCCCCCCCCCCCCCCCCCCCCCCCCCCCCCCCCCCCCCCCCCCCCCCCCCCCCCCCCCCCCCCCCCCCCCCCCCCCCCCCCTATTTAATGATCCGGCGACCACCGAGATCTACACTGTTCGCATTTCGTCGGCAGCGTCAGATGTGTATAAGAGACAGCTTTAACAGTTGATCCATTATTAATGGCGTTTCTCAGCGTTTGAATTGAGCCCGAAGTTGCTGCGCCGGAAGGATCATTTGTGTAGACCAGTGTCCAAGCTGGGAAGCGCCCGCACTGAGAGTCAAGATTGCGAGTGCAAGAGCTTTTTTGAGAATCATGATTGTTTCCATGTGTAAGGGAGGCTGCATTGTAGACATGCAACGTTGCTCTATCGGCCCTCCGGACAGATCTCCATGGCCCAGTTCAGCGCCGCATAGGTGTCTGCGTACGGCCCGTCGAATGAGCGAATGCCGCGCTCATCGTCCCAGAGTGCGCCGGTCCAGCGCCGTGCAGCGGGGAATGGCAAGCGGCCATAGTCCACGACGCATGCGTACCAGCCCGGTGCTGTGGGTTTGCAGCCCCAGGTTAGGCGGTCAGCCACGGCGGGCGGGCAGGATCTGGACCGTAGCCTGCGCGAACTGCGCACTGTTACTGAAGGCATGCGTGGCGACTTCGCCGGCCTTCCGGAGCGCATCGCTGGAGCTGCCCAGCCCGCCTTCACTCAGTACGCCTCAGTCTGCACAGCAGTACTCCAGGAGCTGGCAGACCTAGGCGGAAGGATGGTAGAGCGCGGTGCAGACATCGCGCGAGCGGCCGATGGCCATGCCGCTGACGCAGCGCTGATGCGTGGCCTGTAAATCCGTCGAAATAAAAAAAACCACCCTCGGGTGGCTTGTGCTTCAGCGCTGGCGGCGGCGCATTCTCGAGATACCAACCATGGCAAGGATCGAGGACATGAAGATCAGGCCCCATTCGCTCAGCGTGGGGATACTGGCTGTCGAGGCGGGGGTTACTCCGCCAGGCGTAGCAGACGCTGTGCTAACCAAGCTAGCCAAGGTCAACCATCCACCGTCGGCGGCCCCTTGAGGAGGAGCGCCGAACCAATCCCAACCCATGAATATCACTTGGCCGGTGCCATTTGCAACAGTGAACATCACACTGTTGGTACCACCGTCCGGGCTGTATATGCTTTTCGCTCCAGCTGGGAGTGCCGCTGCTGCAACCTGTGTTGTTGCGCTATTGCTCGTTAGTGACGCGGGCCCACTTGCGAACGGAGTACCTGCGGCAGCCGCAGTTTTGGTAGAGGGGGCAGATGCGTAGCCGTTGGTAGTGATGCTGTATCCGAAAACTCCATTCAGGAAATTCACATCGTTTGGTGTTGTTCCTCCATGTACTTGCACGGTGCCACCAGCATTGACAAAGTTAGCGATGGCTGCGCGCGTAGGAGCATCAAGTGCTGCAGCCAAGTCACCATTCTGAAGTTCGGGGATCACTAAAATTGTTTTTCCCGACAGCCCAGTGTTGAAATCTGCCAGTGCTGACCCGGTGATGTCGCTTACCGTATGGCCTCCCGATACCAGCGTGGTGCGCAGGTTCAGTCCCTCTTGTGCCACGTCCACAAACGCTGGGTTATTGAAGAAGGCCACGTTTGCGGCTTGGACTGAGAAAGCTGAAAAAGCGATCAGTGCCGCAGCAATCTTGTATTTCATTGGTCAATCCTCCTAGATAAATTTGTTGAGGATCCTAACGTCTTGAAACATATTGAATCTGAGCAAATCTGAGCGGCGGACGAATGCTGGAGCGTCGAACTTTCCTGGGAAAGTCCGGCGTGAGCAGGCCGCGCGCCTTGCCTCGGGCACGAGCAACAGCGTTCCTTACACACTGAACGTCTTGGCGACGACGATGTCGAGAAGGCTTGGTGGATGGCCGCCTGTTGGCAAAGTCGGTGAAGACCGGGTTGGCGGCGGTCTGACGTGGGAGAATGCCTGAACGTGTTCCCCCGCTGGTGAGTGGCGCGAGAGAAGTCATGCTTGCGCTCGATATCTGGCAGTTCCTTGCCTGGTTCTCATTGAGAAACTGGTTGCTGAATGGGGTGGGGTACTCCCGGTGTCACAATCACCTTCGGCGGCTCCTGCACCAGGGGCGTATTTGAGCCGCATGCAGCATTGACACCCGCGATCGCGGCATTGGTCCTCATCCGTTTTTCGTCTTGGGAAATGGTGCGAATGCTGGAGACGAATTCCAGCTCCTTGCGCGCCTGCTTGCACTGAAGGGACGCGCCAAGCTGCTCCGGCGCAGGAGCAGTTGTCTGGCGGGCTTGCTGCTCGATGACACGCTGCTGGCTCTCGATCTGGCGCTGCTGCATTTCGTTCATCTGGCGCTGATACTTTTGTTCATTCGCCTGTGCTGCATCAGCCCGCTCACGGGAGATCTCATCGTCGGATTTTTTGCGCTGTATCAGAGCTCCAGTGTCATTGCTGCTGCAAGGACTGTCTGAGAAAGTCGACTTTCCAGAAGCATCCTTGCATTGAAAGACCTGGGCTGCGGCAGGCAATGCGAAAAGTGCTGTAAAGATTGCTGTGGTCAAGAGTCGCATATGCATATCGATGAATTGATGGGCCTGATCGGATCCGAATTACAGACGAAGAATAGTCCTTTGACCCGCATGCCTGACAACTTTCGTCTTGGCTCGAATGGCCCGATTCACTCGGCGTCCCGCAGGGCAGCGCGGCGGGCTGCTTCGGCGGTCTCCTGAGCTTCCTTCTCGGCTTGCCTGAAACGTTCTTGTACCGGAGTCGATGTGCCGTCATGGCCGCCCGCGGCGCGCTCACCGATGTGAATGTTGGAAAGCCTTGCTGTGCCGTACAGCAAGGCCACTGCAATGATCAGGATCACGATGAATTTCATTGTTGCATTGTGCCGCTGGTCATTTGGAGGGTACGGCCAGCATCTGCAACGCAATCTCACGCCTGTGCCGCTTGCCAGGTCCAGAGTAAACTCGCCCCCGCAGCCAGCACTCGCTGCACGATGGGAATGGAGCTTCCCGAAACCGCCCTGCGAAGGGCTGATGGCTCCTGCCTTGGTGGGATGGCTCCTGCCTTGGTGGGATGGGTCCTGCCGGTGGCGGGGCCATGTCTTGATCCTGCCCGGCACGCCCGTCCCGGTTATTCGATGAAAGGACGGTCATGGGGTTCTACGGTTTCATTCTGGTGTTCATTGGAGGGGGGCTGGGGTCTGCGCTCCGGCATGGCACGAACCTGCTTGCACTGCGGCTGGTGGGCAGTGCCTATCCACTGGGCACCTTGGCCATCAATGTGCTGGGCGCTTTCGTGATGGGTGTGGTGGTGGAGTGGTTTGCGCTCAAGACATCGCTGCCGCCGAGTGCGCGGCTGTTCATCACCACGGGCATTCTGGGTGGCTTCACCACGTTTTCGACGTACGCGCTGGAGGTCGGCATGCTGTATGAGCGTGGCGACTGGCTGGCCTCCGTGCTGTATGCGCTGGGCTCGCTGGTGCTGGGCGTGGCCGCGCTGTTTGCGGGGTTGGGGCTGGTGCGCATGGTGGCCCATTGAGACACCGTGATTGCGCTATGCTGTGCGCCATGGCCCGCCTGAACGCAACGCAGATTATTCGCACCATCCATTGGATGGTGGGTTAGCCAGCGGCCTTCAGCGCCATGCAACCCGCCCAGAGGAGGCGGGTTTTTTCATTCCGTCTCCGGGGTTTTCTCAAGCCTTTCAGGAGATGGATATGCAGGTTTCCGAACAGTCCCAGCCCCGTTGCGCAGAATATGCCGATGCCCCTGCCGCCAACGCGCGGCTTGCCACGCTGCACATGGTCTGCGGCAAGATCGGCTCGGGCAAGTCAACGCTGGCGCGGCAATTGGCGGCCGGGCCCGGAACGGTGTTAGTCAGCGAGGATTCCTGGCTGGCCGGCCTGTACCCCGGCGAGATGCAGTCGGTGGCCGATTACGTGCGTTGCAGCACGCGGCTCAAGGGGTTGATGGGCGCGCATGTACAGGCGCTGCTGGACGTTGGCGTGTCGGTGGTGCTGGATTTTCCGGCCAATACCCTGGAGGGGCGGGGCTGGGCGCGCAGCGTGTTCGAGAAAGTGGGCGCCTCGCACCGCCTGCATTTTCTGGATGTGCCTGACGAGGTCTGCAAGCGGCGCTTGCGTGTGCGCAATGCGGCAGGCGAGCATCCGTTTCAGGCCAGCGATGAGCAATTCGACCTGATCACGAGCTACTTTGTCGCGCCCTCCGACGAGGAGGGCTTCGACGTGGTGCATCACCCGTATGCGCCGCTCTGAAGTGCCGGCCTGGACGAGAGACTTCGCCACGGCCTCATCCCATCATCTCAGCTTGATCGCGCTTGCACCTCCACCCAATAGCGGGTGCGGGTGCGCAGTTGCAGAGGAAAGCGGCTGACGAGCGCGGCCAGTGCGCGATCCGTGTCATCCACGGGAAAGGCGCCCGAGACAAGCATCCCGGCGACCTCGGTCGAGCAGCCCAGGTAGCCGGGCCGGTAGCGGGCAAGGGCGTCAATCAGCTGGCCCAACGGCATGTCCAGCGCGACCAGGCCGCCTTCATGCCAACTGGCTGCAAAGGGGGCTGCGGACGTGGGCGGCTGGGTGGCGCTGGACGAGAAGGCTGCCTGCTGTCCGGCCTGCAATTGCGCGGAGGGCGCATCGCTATCCAGAGGCTGCAGGCGCACGGCCTTTTCCTGCACGGTGACATGGCACAGGCCATCGTCCGCGAGATGGACCGTGAAGCGCGTGCCCAGGGCCAGTACGTGGCCTTGCAGGGTCTGCACGCTGAAGGGGCGGCCCAGCGCGTCGGGCTCAGTGGCGACGAGGATGCGGCCACGGTGCAGGCGCAGCAGGCGCTGGCGGTCGTCAAAAACAGTGTCCAAGGCGGTGGCCGTATCCAGGGCCACCAGGGAGCCGTCGGGCAGCTTTAGATCCCGGCGCTCGCCCGTGGCTGTGCGCTGCCCTGCCTGCCAGCTTTCTAGTGGTGCGCCTTTCCAGGCCATCCAGGCCGTGGCGCCGCTGCCCAGGCCCAGAGCCAAGCCGCGCACCACGGAGCGGCGGGTGGGTGAGGCGCGACGGCCCGGCGCCTGGCGCGCCAGGGGTGCGGGCAGATGCGACAGTTGCGCGGTGACGGATTGCACGCGCAGCCAGGCGCGCTGGTGGGCGGGATCGGCGTCATGCCATTTCTGCCAGTCCTGTTGCAGGCCCGCTGTGGCAGAGGCGCCGCGCAGTTTCACGTGCCAGGCGGCGGCCTCATGCAAGGCGCGGCGGTCGTTGCCTTCCAGATGTCTCTCGCCCATGTGGCTATGCCAGGACCAGGCAGCAATGCTCCATCGCCCGGGTCAGGTAGTTGCTGACGGTGCGCAGCGATACACCCAGGCGCTGGGCGATCTCTGGGTAGCTCAGTTCCTCGAACTGGGCCAGCACGAAGGCTTCGCGAACCTTGGGGGGAAGACCCTGGAGCATGCGGTCCACATCCAGCAGGGTCTGCTGGACGATGGCCTGCTCTTCGGGCGAAGGCGCCAGCGATTGTGGCAACTGGGCCAGATAGTCCAGATAGGACTGCTCCAGCGTGCGGCGGCGAAACAGGTCGGCGACCAGGCCCCGGGCGATGGTGGCCAGGTAGCGCCTGGGTTCGCGGATGTCCTGCTGCGGCAGGGGCGAGCGCAGCAGGCGCACAAAGGTGTCCTGGGCCAGGTCGGCGGCATCGTCACGGTTGCCCAGGCGTTTGCGCAGCAGGCTTTCCAGCCAGGGATGGTGGTTCTGGTAGAGGCTGTGCACGGAGAAGGCTGGGGCGGAGGAGGCGGCGCAGTGGCAATCGCTGCTGCAAAAGATAATAAGAATGCTTATCAATTATCTTTCAGGCCGGCACCCCTCCCGCAAAGAGGGCGTCCACTGTTGCATGTGCGCTACAGGGCAATGGTGGCCGCCAGCCTGCATCAGCTTTGCGCAGGCCGATTCCTCGTGCGGCACGCGGTCCGCGCCACCCAGGTTTGTGTCGTGCAAGGTGTGTCGCACACCTTGCATCGGGGCCTCAGTTGGCTGCTGGTCCGCCATGCGCTTCCATGCGCTCCAGCGCAGCGCAGACATCGGCCATGCGCCCGGAGATGAACAGGCATTCCGGCTGCTCCTGCGGCGACCGCTGGATGATGCGCAGGCCTGAAGGCTGCTCAGGTGCGGATTGCAGGGCGGGCTGCGTCGGCAGCAAGGGCAGGATCAGCTGGGCATCTCCATGGTCTGCAGCGCGTGCTGCCTTGCCGCGGCGCTGCTGGCTGCGCCGGCGTGCCTTGCTGAAAGAGATCACGTTGGCGGGCTCGGGTGCTGCGGCAGGTAATGGCTGGCACTCAGGGGCTTGTGCAAGAGGCATGGCCGACTCCATGGCGGTCGCAGTCAGGCGGATGCCATGTGCCAGGCGCAGGAAGGAAAAAGAAGACAGTGTTGGCAGAGCGAATCCCATGTGACGACTCCTGTTGGCGTGTTTCAAAGAGGCATGGACACAGGCAGGATTGCGGTTTGCGGGCAAAGCTCCGCCCAGGGCGAAGCTCCAAGGCTTCGCGCCTACCACCTGGGCGGTGCGTGAAATGGGATGAGGCGGCCTGAGAAGGGCCGCCAGTCCGGCTTACATGGACATGCTGTTGCGGATCAGCCCCACGGCCAGGCCTTCAATGGCAAAGGCCTCTTCGGGGGCGACGCGGATCACCGGGTAATCGGGGTTCTCCGGCAGAAGTTCCACGCCCTGCGTGGTGCGGCGCAGGCGCTTGACGGTGACTTCGTCACCCAGGCGCGCCACGACGATCTGGCCGTTGCGGGCTTCGTGTGCGGACTGCACGGCCAGCAGGTCGCCGTCCATGATGCCCGCGTCGCGCATGGACATGCCGCGCACGCGCAGCAGATAGTCGGGGCGCGTCTGGAACAGGCTGGGCTCGACGGAATAGGTTTGGTCGATGTGTTCCTGCGCGAGAATGGGCGAGCCCGCCGCAACGCGGCCCACCAGGGGCAGCATCAGCGGTGCCAGGGCCGACAGCGGCAGTCCGAAGCTGGTGCCGCGCGCGGCATTGATGTTGCGCACGGTGTCGGTACGCAGGCGAATGCCGCGCGAGGTGCCGCTGACCAGTTCGATCACACCTTTGCGGGCCAGGGCCTGCAGGTGTTCCTCGGCAGCGTTGGCGGACTTGAAGCCCAGCGTGTTGGCGATTTCCGCGCGGGTGGGGGGCGCGCCCGTGCGGGAGATGGCGGCCTGGATCAGGTCCAGGATCTGTTGCTGGCGGGCGGTGAGCTTGGGATGGTCGAGCATGGCGTGCGTCCGGTCCTTGAGGGCAGATGGCAGGCTGGGAGGCCATCTGATGATTTATACAGTATCTGTATTTTTAACCAGTTTTCCAAGAGGTGCAAGTGGGGCAGTCAAAGTTGGTGATTCTGGGCACGGGCGGGACCATCGCCGGCCGGGCGGATTCGCAGTCGCAGGGCGTGGGGTACAAGGCCGGGCAGATCACGGTGCAGTCGCTGCTGGAGGCCGTGCCGGACCTGGAGCAGCAGGCGCTGGGGCCCGTGCAGACGCAGCAGATCGCGCAGGTGGACAGCAAGGATATGGACTGGCCCGTGTGTCGCGCGTTGCTGCGCGCCTGCACGCAGGCACTGGAGGATGCGGATACACGCGCCGTGGTGATCACGCATGGAACGGACACGCTGGAAGAGACGGCCTGGCTGCTGCACAGCCTGCTGCCGGCCACCAAACCCATTGTGTTGACCTGCGCCATGCGCCCGGCCACGGCCCTGTTGGCAGACGGACCGCAGAATCTGCGCGATGCCGTGACCGTGGCTGCCAGCGGCGGGCGCAGCGGCGTATGGGTGGTGGCAGGCGGCGAGGTGCATGCGGCAGCCCAGGTGCAGAAGGTCCATCCCTACCGGCTGCAGGCAATGCGCTCCGTGGAAGGCGGGCCGCAGGCGTTGGTGGAGGAAGGGCGTGTGCGCTGGCTGGTGCCCGCCGCGCCGTCCGCGCGGGCCATGGTGCCTGCGGCCATGTCATCTGATCTGCTGGCGCTGGATGAGCTGCCCTGGGTCGAGGTGGTGTTCAGCGGCGCCTTGGCGCGTGCCAGCGGCGTGGATGCGCTGGTGGCGGCAGGCGTGCGTGGCATCGTCGTGGCTGGCACGGGCAATGCGACGGTTCACGAAGGCATGGAAGCGGCCTTGCAGCGTGCCCGCGACAAGGGCGTCTGGATCTGGCGGGGCACGCGCTGTGCAGAAGGCCTGCCCGTGGCCTCCGGCCTTGGGACCAACCCGGCAGAGGCCGATCTGGCGCATCTGCCCGTGGCAAAGGCCCGAATTGCGATGATGCTGGCGCTGGCAGTGCAGCCGCGCGATTGAGCCGGGCGGCGACGCCGGCATTTCTTCAGTTGCTGGCGGTCAACAAAAAAGCACCCGGCGGGTGCTTTTTTCGTTGCGGCACATGGCCTGCATCACTCAGCCAGTGCAGCCAGTGCGCGTTGGGTGATGTCCTCGACCGAGCCCAGGCCGCTGATGGCGCGGTACTTGGGTGCCGCTGCGGCTTCCTTTTCGGCCCATGCGCGGTAGTAGTCCACCAGGGGGCGGGTCTGGCTGCTGTAGACGTCCAGGCGCTTCTTGACGGTTTCTTCCTTGTCGTCTTCGCGCTGCACCAGCGGCTCGCCGGTCACGTCGTCCAGGCCTTCGACCTTGGGCGGGTTGAACTTGACGTGGTAGGTGCGGCCCGAGGCGGGGTGGGAGCGGCGGCCGCTCATGCGCTCGATGATGGCGTCGAAGGGCACATCGATCTCCAGCACGTAGTCCAGCTTCACGCCAGCGGCCTTCATGGCGTCTGCCTGGGGAATGGTGCGGGGAAATCCATCAAACAGGAAGCCGTTGGCGCAATCGGCCTGGGCGATGCGTTCCTTGACCAGATTGATGATCAGGTCGTCGCTGACCAGTTGACCGGCGTCCATCACGGCCTTGGCCTGCTGGCCCAGGGGCGTTCCGGCCTTGACGGCGGCACGCAGCATGTCACCGGTGGAAATCTGGGGGATGCCGTACTTCTGGCAGATGAAAGCGGCTTGCGTGCCTTTGCCGGCGCCGGGTGCGCCCAACAAAATCAGTTTCATGGAAGTCCTTGAGGAGAGTAGAAATTCTTGTCTGCCGGATCGGCCCACCGGGGCGGACAGTCCATGCGTCATATTTTTGTCGCGGGCAAGGATAGCACGCACAGGGCTAACACTGGCTTACACGCAGAGGGCAAAACTGTCGCCTGTGCAATCTCCAAAAACTGCGTTTTGCTGTCCGACAAAACCGCATGTGCAGTTGTGTTGTGAATGGCGATGCCGGGCATCGCCATTGGCGCATCTGTATTGGCGTATGCGGGATCGGATTCAGGCGGACAACCGGGCGCGCACCCGCTCCAGGTCTTCGGGGGTGTCCACGCCGGGGCCTGGTGCATGGGGCGTCAGGTGGACGGCGATGCGGTGGCCGTGCCACAGCGCGCGCAACTGTTCCAGCGCCTCCAGCACCTCGGTGGGGGCGGGAGATAGCTGCGGGAAGCTGCGCAGGAAACCGGCACGGTAGCTGTAGATGCCGATGTGGCGCAGTGGCGCGAAGCCGGGGTGGCCCGGCGCTGCCGATGCAGCTGCAGAGGCCGCCTCCCACCATGCCTGGCCTGCATGTTCCCGCGCAAAGGGGATGGGGGCGCGGCTGAAATAGTGGGCCATGCCCTGGGCATCGCAGACGACCTTGACCACGTTCGGATTGGTGAAGTCGGCCAGGCTGTCGATGGCATGTGCCGCCGTGCCCATGCTGGCCGAGGGCCGCTGCGGCAGCAGGGCGGCCACGGCATCGATGAGGTCGGGAGCGATCAACGGTTCGTCGCCCTGGACGTTGACGACGATGTCGTCGCCATCCAGGCCCAGCAGTTCGCAGGCCTCGGCCAGGCGGTCGCTGCCGCTGGCGTGGTCGCTGCGGGTGAGCACGGCTGCAACGCCGTGCGCGGCGCAGGCGGCGACGATGCTTTCGTCATCGGCTGCGACCACGCAGCGTGTGGCGCCGCTGAGGCCGGCGCGCTGTGCCACGCGCACGACCATGGGAAGGCCTGCAATGTCTGCAAGGGGCTTGCCTGGCAGGCGGCTGGAGGCAAGGCGGGCAGGAATCAGAACCGTGAAGGGCGCGGTGGGCATGGTGCGTTGCGGAGAAGGTCGAAATTGCGGGCGCGGGCGTCGTCGGAAATCGGGCCTTGCGGCGCGATCAGTCCTCGAGCTCGTCGTCGTCCAGCGTGCGGGCTTCGGCCTCCAGCAGCGCCGGGATGCCGTCGCGCACGGGGTAGGCCAGGCGCGCGCTGCGCGAGACCAGTTCCTGGTGCTCGCGGTCAAAGCGCAGCGGGCCCTTGGTGACGGGGCAGACCAGCAGTTCGAGAAGTTTGGCGTCCATGGCGGATCCTGTGTTTTCGAGGGGGAGGGCGGACCGTGGCGGCCAGCCAAGACAGTGATGATAGTCAGGCGCGTGGCCTGCGCAGCGCCTGCAGCCGCTGATCCAGCAGCGCCCAGAAATCTGGCGGCAGCTGCAATTGCAGCGCAACGGACCAGGCCTGGGGGTGGGTGCGCCACAGCTTGACCGCATCCTTTTCGGTGCAGACCAGCGGGTCTTCATGGCGACCCAGGCGCTGGAAGCTCTCAAAATTATAGTGATCCGGCAGCGCCTGGGCATGCTCCAGCGCCAGGCCCTGTTCAATGGCCAGCATGGAGAAAAAGGCCTCGGGCCGGGCCACGGCGGCCACGGCCTCCACGGGCCGTCCGCGCAGGGCCGCCAGGGGAATGCGCTCACCGTGCGCATTGACGCCTTCAGCGGCCAGTTGGCGCTGCATGGCAAAGGCGGGCGCATCCGTTGGCGGGCAGGCTCCCGCGTGCAGCACGGCGGTGACGGGGCGCGGCCAGGGTTCGCGCAGCGGGCCGGCCGGCAGAAGCCAGCCATTGCCGATGCCGTCGTCGTTGAAGACGCACAGCTCGATGTCGCGGGCCAGGGCCAGGTGCTGCATGCCGTCGTCGCTGATGACCACATCCACCTGCGGATGGCGGGCGCGCAGGGCCTGGACGGCCTCGATGCGCTTGCGGGCCACGAAGACCGGCACGCCGCTGGCGCGAGCCAGCAGCGCGGGTTCATCGCCCACGTCGGCGGGGGCGCTGTCGGGATGGGCTTCGCGGCAGTCGTCCGTGCTGCGGCCATAGCCGCGCGAGACGATGCCGGGGCTCCAGCCGCTGTCCCGCAGATGGCGGGCCAGGGCGAGTGTGACGGGGGTCTTTCCAGCGCCGCCCGCAATCACGTTGCCGACGACGATGACCGGAATGCCGGCCTGGCCTGCACGCCTGAAACCCAGTGCATAGGGCAACCGACGCAGGCACAGCAGGGCACGGTACAGCAGGGACAGGGGAAAGAGGGCGCAGGCCAGCGGGCCGCGGTGGCGCCAGGCCGCGCGAAGCTCCCGGGCTGCGGGGGCGGGGCCATTCCCGGGCATGGAGGCCTTGCCCTCAGCGCCCGGCGCTGGCCGAGGTCTGCGTGGCAAAGGTGATCTGGGACAGTCCGGCGCGGCGCGAGGCTTCCATCACCGACACCACGGACTGGTGCGGCGCGGTGGCGTCGGCGCTGATGATGACCACGCTGTCCTTGCCGGCAACGGCTGCTGCGGCCAGTGCCTGGGTCAGGCCGGTGACGCTGCGGTCTTCCACGGCGGTCTTGTTGATGGCGTAGCGGCCGTCGGCGGCGATGGCGACGATGATTTCGCGGGGCCGGTCGCGCTGCTGCTCGACATCGGCCACGGGAAGGGTCAGCTGCAGCTCGGTGAACTTGCTGTAGGTGGTGGACAGCATCAGAAAGATCAGCACCACCAGCAGCACATCGATGAACGGGATCAGGTTGATCTCGGGCTCGTCACGGCGGCGGGGACGGAAGTTCATGGCAGGTCTCTCGCGTGCGGGTTCTGCGGGTTCACTTGCCGCCGACGCGCACCAGGTGGCGCACGAATTGCTCGGAGGCCAGCTCCATGCCCAGCAGGTAGCCATCGACGCGGGCGCGGAAGTAGCGCCAGAAGATCAGCGCCGGAATGGCGACGATCAGGCCGAAGGCCGTGTTGTACAGGGCGATGGAGATGCCGGCCGCCAGCTGCGCCGGGTTGCCGCCGCCGGTGGCCGATGCGCCGCCTTGCGAGCCGAAGATCTCGATCATGCCGATCACCGTGCCCAGCAGGCCCAGCAAAGGCGCGGCAGAGGCGATGGTGGCCAGCGCGCTCAGGTGCTTTTCCAGCGTGTGGGCAGCAGCGCGGCCGGCACCTTCCATGGAGGCGCGAAGCTCTTCTTCGCTGCTGTCCGGATGGGCCTGCAGGGCGCGCAGTCCGCTGGCCAGGACTTCGCCCAGCGTGGAGTTCTGGGACAGCTGCTGCACGACTTCCTGGCTGGGCAGGCCGCGCGAGGACACGGAAATCGCCTCGCCCAGCAGGGCGGGCGGCGCCACGCGGGCCGTTTTCAGCGCCACGAAACGTTCAAAGACCAGGGCCAGAGCCAGGATGGAGCAGGCAATCAGTGGCCAGATCGGCCAGCCTGCGGCTTGTATGATCGACAGCAAGTTGTTTTCCCCCCGCGTTTAACTGCAGCCGACGATTATGGCCCAGCCATATGGCCGGTCCAGGCGTCTCGTGTCCGCGATCGCCTGAAAACTGTGACCCGGCGCAGCATCCAGGCAACGGGCGGCTCCCCATATTCGGGATTTTGGATGGTCGCTATAGCACAGATTTCTGTGGATAACTTTGTTATCAAGCGGGTTGCGCAAACGCCGCTGCGGCGGCGAATGGACACTGTGACAAATGTGAATTCTTTGTTGCAGCAAAAAAATCTTTATGAATCAATTGCTTGCGAGGTGTTTTTGAGAGTGCTTCTGCAAATTGCCGCCAAAGTGCCTGCTCGGGTCTGCATCCGCCTGCCTGTGGAGAATGTTGCACTGCATGCAGACCGGGAGGCCGCATGAGTGGTGCATTCGGCGCAATGAACCCAGCAGCGGCGCCGCTGGTCTGGGAAGTCGGCGCGCTGTGCCGCGCCGTGAGCGACGCCTTGCAGGCGCGCTTCAATCCGGTGGCGGTTCGCGGGGAGATCAGCGGCTTTTCGCGCGCGGCCAGCGGGCATTGCTACTTCAGCATCAAGGACGCGGGCGGGCAGATCCGCTGCGCCATGTTCCGGCGTGCGGCCCAGCTCATGGATTTTTCGCCGCGCGACGGCGAACTGGTCGAGCTGCGGGGCCGGCTGGGCGTCTACGAGCAGCGTGGCGACCTGCAACTGGTCGTCGAGAGCATGCAGCGCGCGGGCCAGGGTGCCCTGTTCGAGCAGTTCCTGCGGCTGAAGGCGCAGCTGGAGGCCGAAGGCCTTTTCGACGCAGCCCGAAAGCGCAGCCTGCCGCCGCTGCCGCGCGGCATTGGCGTGGTGACTTCGCCCGGGGCTGCTGCGCTGCACGATGTGATCACGGCGCTGCGCCGCCGCGTGCCCCATATCCCCGTGGTGCTGGTGCCTGCCCTGGTGCAGGGCGCGCAGGCGCCGGCCTCCCTGATCGACGCGCTGCAAAGGCTTTATGGCCTGGCGCGGGAAGGCGCGGGCTCGGTTGATGGCTCGGTGGCCGGCGTGCCGCCCATCGACACCATCTTGCTGGTGCGCGGGGGCGGCTCCATCGAAGACCTTTGGGCCTTCAATGACGAGCGCCTGGCCCGCACCATCGTGCAAAGCCCGGTGCCCCTGATCTGCGGCGTGGGGCACGAGACCGACTTCACCATCGCTGACTTCTGCGCCGACCTGCGCGCGCCCACGCCCACGGCGGCGGCCGAACTGGTGAGCCAGCCGCGCGAGGTCTGGATGGGGGCGCTGCAGCTCATGCAGGGCCGCCTGGAGGATTCCGTGCAGCGGCTGCTTGACCGCCAGCAGCAGCGCCTGGACCTGGCAGCGCAGCGCCTGGGCCGGCCCAGCGAGCAACTGGCCCGCAGCCGGCTGCAGCTCAGCCGCCAGGCCCAGCGATTGCGCCATGCCATGCAGTTGCGGTTGCAGCGCATGGACCATGCGGGGCAGGGCCTGCAGGCGCAGTTGCCTGCCGGCATGCGTCGCGGCCTGGACCGGCGCGCGGATCACCTGGCGCGCATGGAGCTTCGCCTGCAGCTGCTGGACCCGCGCCTGGTGCTGCAGCGCGGCTATGCCCTGCTGACCGATGCCGAGGGGCATCCCGTGACCGAGGCGCGCAGCGCGCCACCGGGCACGGCCTTGCAGGCACAGCTGGCCGACGGCAGCCTGGACCTGGTGGTGACGCAGCCGCGCCTGCTCTGAACTGCGGCGCCCTGGGTGCAGCGTTCGGCGTGCAAGGAGTGGCGGGCGGCAGGCAGTATCCGTGTAGGCCGATTGGCCGGATCAAGGTCAATTCACATCCACCCTCGCAGCAGCGGGCCAAGATGGGCCATTTGGCGCGCGCTTTCGCCGCAGGGTCACGAAGTTGTTCCTACAATGCCCGTTCGGGTGCGTGAGGGCCAGGGCTCGCAGCAATGCGCGCAGTGCAGGCCCCGCGCGACGGTCACGGCAGGCGCTGCAGGCGCTCTGCGCAACAGGTGCTGGCCCGTCCTAAAAGATTTCAACCACGAAGGAAACACCATGGAACATACCTTGCCCCCTCTGCCCTATGCGATTGACGCGCTGGCACCCCACTACAGCCAGGAAACGCTGGAGTACCACCATGGCAAGCACCACAACGCCTATGTGGTGAACCTGAACAACCTGCAAAAGGGCACCGAATTCGAAAACATGACCCTGGAAGAGATCGTCAAGAAGTCTTCCGGCGGCATCTACAACAACGCAGCCCAGATCTGGAACCACACCTTCTTCTGGAACTGCATGGCCCCCAACGGTGGCGGCGAGCCCACCGACGCACTGGCTGACGCCATCAACAAGAAGTGGGGCAGCTACGCCGCCTTCAAGGAAGCCTTCGTGAAGTCGGCCGTGGGCAACTTCGGCTCTGGCTGGACCTGGCTGGTCAAGAAGGCCGACGGTTCGGTGGACATCGTCAACACCGGCGCGGCCGGCACGCCCCTGACCACGGAAGACAAGGCCCTGCTGACCGTGGACGTCTGGGAACACGCCTACTACATCGACTACCGCAACCTGCGTCCCAAGTTCGTCGAGACCTTCCTCGGCCAACTGGTGAACTGGAAGTTTGCCGAGCAGAACTTCGCCTGATCGAAGCGCAGGTACGACGTGTGCACGCCATGTGCTCACCATGTGCACGCAAAGCAAAAAGCCCCGGACGGGGCTTTTTGCTTTTGAGAGGAAGGCGACGGCTCAGCGGCGCTGAGCGCGCAGCCGCCAGCCCGTCCACAGTGCCGTGCAGACCAGCAGCAGCGTGGCGCTGGCGATCACGGCGCTGAAACCCTGGTCGAAGGCCGTGCGTGCCAGCTCGGTCAACTGGTGCGCGGCCTGGGGCATCAGCTGATCGGCAGCGAGCAGGGCTTCGTCCAGGCTGTCGCGCACGGAATCGGGCAGGGCCAGGCTCTCCGGCAGGTGCAGTGAGCCTGCATAGACGGCCGACAGCAGGCTGCCCATCAGCGTCACGCCCAGGGCGCCGCCCAGCTCGTAGGACACCTCCTCGACCGAGGCCGCCATGCCGGCGCGGTCCGCGGGAGCGCTTTGCATGATGGTGCTCGACGCCGTGGTCATGGCCGCGCCTATGCCCAGGCCCAGCACGGCCAGCGCCGCCGCCTGCGGCCACCAGCCCATGTCGTGGACCAGCAGATAGCCGCCCATGCCCAGGCCCGACAGCAGCAGCGCTGCCGGCAGCATGCGCGCGCCGCCCAGGCGTGGCAGCCAGTGGCCTGCCACGGGGCCGGCCACAAAGGCGGCCAGCGGCAGCGGCAGCACGGCCAGGCCGGCCTGCAGTGGCGACAGTCCCTGCACCAGTTGCAGGCGCTGGCTGAACACGAGCTCCATGCCGATCAGCGCGGCCGCTGCCACCAGGGCCGAGGCCACGGCCGTGGCAAACGCCGGGTTGCGGAACAGCGCAAAGTCCAGCAGCGGGTCGCTGCTGCGGCGCTGGCGCCGCACGAACAGGGCAAGAAAGCCCAGGCCCAGCACCAGGGTCGCGGCGGCCAGGGCCCAGTCGGGCGACTGTTTGCCGGCTTCCTTGATGGCGTAGGTGCTGCCCACCAGGCCTGCCATGACCTGCAATGAGCCGATGAAGTCCCAGGGCCGCTGCGAGGTGGGCGTGCCTGCGGGAATCAGCCAGCCGGCCAGGGGCAGGGCGAGCAGCACGATGGGCACATTGATCAGGAACACCGAGCCCCACCAGAAGTATTCGAGCAGCAGCCCGCCCACCACCGGCCCGAAGGCCGCACCGCCCGAGGCCACCGAGGCCCAGATGCCGATGGCCAGCGCGCGCTCGCGCTCATCGGCAAAGCTCAGGCGGATCAGGGACAGCGTGGCCGGCATCATCATGGCCGCGCCCACGCCCAGCAGCGCACGTGCCGCAATCAGCAGGGCGGGCGAGGGCGCAAAGGCCGCGCACAGCGATGCCACGCCGAACACGCACAGCCCGGCCATGAACAGCCGCTTGTGGCCGAGCCTGTCGCCCAGCGTGCCCATGCCCAGCAGCAGGCCGGAGACCACCAGCGCGTAGATGTTGACGATCCACAGCTTGGCGGAGGCCGTGGCCGCCAGGTCATGCGTGAGGCGCGGCAGCGCCGTGTAGAGCACCGTCATGTCGATGACGATGAGCAGCAGCGCCACCGAGACGATGGCCAGCACCAGCCAGCGGCGCGGATCGGCCGCCTGGGGTTTGGGAAGATGCCCCGCAACGGGGTTCTGGGTTTGCGTTGTGAACGCCATAAAGCACCTGTTTGCCCCAGGCCTTGTGGGCCAGGGCTTCCTTCTTGATGAAAACCACAATTTCCATCAATGAAATGATTTACCAAAGTTTGATTCCATCCATAAAATTGATGAATGGAATGGACACTCGACAGGCTGAAGCATTTTGTGGCGGTGGCCGAGGCCGGCACCATGACCGATGCCGCCCGTCGCCTGGGGCGTGCGCAGTCGGCCGTGAGCACGGCCATCGGCCTGCTGGAAGCCGACTTGGGGCTGGAGCTCTTCGACCGCGTGGGGCGCCGCGTGCAGCTGACGGCGGCAGGGGAGGTGATGCTCCTGGAGGCCCGGTCCCTGCTGCACCAAGCCCAGGCCATGGACCACCGCGCCCGCGCATTGGCCGCAGGCGGGCAGGCACGCCTGGCCGTTGCGCTGGACGAGGCATTGCCCTATGTGCCGTTGGCCCAGCTGTTCAAGGAGCTGGCGGCGCGCTTTCCGGCCATGGAGCTGACCGTGCTGAACGGCACGGCCTCCGAAGTGGCCGAGCATGTGGCGGCGCAGCGTGCCCAGGTCGCCTTCCAGTTCGACCGAGCGCCTGCGCCGGCCACCTGTGCCCAGCGCCATATCGGCAGCGTGCCGCAGACCATTTGCGTGGCCAAGGGCCATGTGCTCGATGGCACGGCGGCCCTCACGCGCAGGCAGCTGGCCGCGCACCGCCAGTTGCTGATGCACATCGAGGGCGTGGAGGACACCGTGCTCAGTCCCGCCGTCTGGCGCTCCAACAGCTTCTATGTGATTGCCGACATGGTGGCCGATGGCCTGGGCTGGGCCATCCTGCCGGTCAATATTGCCGAGTTCGGCGATCTGCGCCCGCACCTGCGGCAACGCGCCTGCGAGGGGCTGGCGCTGCCGCCGCTGACCGTGCGCATGCTCTGGCTGGAAGGGCTGGCGCCCGGGGCCGAAGCGCTGTGGATGCGCCAGCGCCTGGCCGAGCTGCTGGCCTTGATGGCCACGGCCTGAGCGGCCTGAGCAGTCTGGGCTGGCGCGGGCGTTGCGGCTGTGTTCAGGTGCAGGCGGCGGCTGCGTCTTCGGCAGGCGGGCTCTCTTTCGCTCGTGCCTGGCGTGCGGCCAGCACGCCCAGGGCCCACATGGCGACACCGGCCAGCAGCGCCACCACGAAGGAAATGCGCGCGCCCCACAGGTCGGTGGCCCAGCCTGCGGCGGCCGCGCCCAGGGCCACGCCCATGGCAATGCCGGTCAGCAGCCAGGTCATGCCTTCGGTCAGGCGCTGGTGCGGCACCTGCTGCTCCACCAGGCCCATGGCCACGGTGATGGTCGGCCCGAAGGTAATGCCGGCCAGCAACACGGCCAGGGTCAGCGTGAACACATTGGTGGCCAGCAGCAGGGGCACGGCGGTGATGCACACCGAGGCGCCCACCCAGGCAATCTGGCGGTGCAGCGGCGCCTGCAGGCGCAGCGTGCCGAACACCAGTCCCATCACGCAGGACCCCAGCGCATAGAACGAGAGCACGATGCTGGCCGCCGCCGGCTGGCCCTGCTGCGTGGCAAAGGCCACGCTGGCCACGTCGATGGTGCCCACGATGATGCCCTGGGCCAGCATGAACAGCGCCAGCGTGCGCACCACGGGATGGCGGGCCAGCGACTGCTGGCGCGTGCGCTGCTGCGATGTGTCCACGGGCGGCTCTGTGCGGCGCTGGGCCACGAACAGCGCCACGCCCACCAGCAGCAGCAAGGAGGCGGCCAGCGGCCCGGCCTCGGGGAACAGCACCATGCTCAGGCCCACCGACAGCGGCGGGCCGACGATGAAGCAGACATCGTCCAGCACGGCCTCCAGCGCATAGGCCGTCTGCAGCTGGGGCGTGCCGCGCAGCAGCACGGTCCAGCGCGCGCGCACCATGGCCGGCATGCTGGGCAGGGCGCCCACCAGCGCTGCCAGCACCAACAGCAGCCAATCCGGTCCCTGCCAATGCGCGCAGGCCAGCAGCGCAAACATGGCGGCAGCACTCACGGCCGCTGCCCAGGGCAGGACCTTGCGCTGGCCATGGCGGTCCACCAGGGCCGAGATGCGGGGCGCCAGCACCGCAATGGATAGCGCAAAGCAGGCTGCGACCGCGCCGGCCAGTGTGTAGGCGCCGCGCTGCTGGGACAGCATGGTGATCAGGCCGATGCCCGTCATCGACAGGGGCAGGCGGGCCAGGAGACCGGCCAGCACAAAGGCGGCCGTGCCGGGCCGGGTGAACAGCTGGCGGTAGGCGTGGAACATGGAAACCTCGGAAAACGGACAGGCCGCTGCAATCACATACGCGGCGTATGTCAGCGATTCTACGGGTTGCCCATGACGCGCCGTATCATTGGCATACGTTTTGTATGTGAATGGAGTGCGCCATGCGCAAAAGCCGGGCCAGCATGATCGAGGAGACACGCGCCAAGCTCATCGAGGCTGCGCGCGAGGCCTTTGGCTGCCAGGGCTATTCCCAGGCCTCCATGGACGAATTGACGGCCAATGTCGGGCTGACGCGTGGCGCGCTGTACCACCATTTCGGTGGCAAGCCGGGCCTGCTGGCC
This sequence comes from Delftia sp. ASV31, assembly GCF_016428765.1. Classification (NCBI taxonomy): domain Bacteria; kingdom Pseudomonadati; phylum Pseudomonadota; class Betaproteobacteria; order Burkholderiales; family Comamonadaceae; genus Delftia; species Delftia sp. ASV31. The sequence continues at coordinate 43,592 of NZ_JAELTK010000033.1, read as the reverse complement.
GCGGTGGTGGCGCAGATGGATGCCGAGATGGACGCACGCCTGGAGCAGGTGCTGGCCGACCATGCCGACCCCTGGGAGGGGTTCCTGGCCTACTGCCGCGCCTACCTGGCCATGGCGCAGGAGGGCGAGATACGCCGCATCGTGCTGCAGGATGCGCGCGCCGTGCTCACCGGCACGGACCAGGGCGAGCAGCACCGCGCCTGCATCGCCTTCGTGGCCGGCTACCTGGAGCAGCTCATGGAGCGCGGCGTGATCGTGCGTGCCAATCCTCTGGCCATGTCGCGGCTGCTCAATGGCTGCCTGGTGGAGTCGGCATTCTGGATTGCCGAGGAAGGGGCGCCCCCCGAACGCCTGCAGCAGGCACTGCAGGCGCTGGAGCTGACGCTCAAGGGGTGGAAGGCGCCTGCGAGGGGCTGAGCGGCTGAGCGGCGCTGCGCCAGCCCTCGCTCGAACTTCACTCGTACTTCTTTTCCAGCGCGTCCCAGAACGGCTTGTTGACCAGGCGCTGGCGCTCGGCAAAGGGGGCGACCACAGCGGGGTTCTCGTCCACCCTGCGCTCGTTGCGCAGCTGGCCCAGCGCCTTTTGCATGCCGGCCACGGCGCCTTGCAGCGCCGCATTGGCATACAGCACCAGGCCATAGCCCAGGTCTGCCAGCTCGCCCGCGTCGGTGATGGGCGTCTTGCCTCCGATCACCATGTTCATCAGCTGGGGCTTGGCCAGCCGTTGGGGCAGGGCGCGGATTTCTTCGGCCTGGGTCACGGCCTCGACAAAAAGGATGTCGGCGCCCGCCTCGGCAAAGCGCTGGGCGCGCTCGACGGCGGCCTCGAAGCCCTGGGTGGCGCAGGCATCGGTGCGCGCCATGATCAGCGTGCCCTGGTCACGGCGCGCGTCCACGGCGGCCTTGATCTTGCCCAGCATTTCCTCGGTGGAAATTACTTCCTTGCCATTGAAATGGCCGCAGCGCTTGGGGCTGATCTGGTCCTCGATCTGGATGCAGTCGGCGCCCGCGCGCTCCAGCGTGCGCACGGCGTGATAGGTGTTGAGCGCGTTGCCGAAGCCGGTGTCGGCATCGACGATCAGCGGCAGATCCACCGCGTCGCGGATGCGGGCCGTGTGGTCGGCGATGTCGGTCAGGCCCATGAAGGCCTGGTCGGGCAGGCCGAACCACATGTTGGTCACGCCGGCGCCGGTCACATAGATGGCCTCGAAGCCGAGATCGGCCACGACGCGCGCGGACAGCGCGTTGAATGCGCCGGGCACGAGCACGCCGCGGCGCGCTTCGGCCACGGCCTTGAGTTGTTGCTTGGTGTTCATGGATGGTTCTGTCGAATGAGAAAAAGCGATGCGCGGGCTGGCGCTCAGTCCAGCGTGATATTGGCGTTCTTGATCACCGGGCCCCACTTGGCGCGTTCGGCCTCGATGAACTTGCCGTAGGCCTGGGGCGTGCCGCCCATGACCATGCCGCCCGTGTTCTCGATCATGGCGCGCACCTCGGCGTCCTTGAGTGCCTCGTTCACGGCCTTGTTCAGGCGCTCGATCACGGCCGGCGGCGTGCTGGCCGGCGCGATCATGCCCAGCCAGTTGTACGACTCGAAGCCCTTGATGCCCGCCTCATCCAGCGTCGGCACGCTGGGCAGCACCTTCAGTCGCTGCTTGCTGGACACGGCCAGCGCCTTGACCTTGTCGCCCTGGATGGCGGGCAAGGCCGCATAGCCCATCTCGAACATGAAGGCCAGGTGCCCGCCCATCAGGTCGGTGGCTGCCAGCGCACCGCCCTTGTAGGGCACATGGACCATGTCCGTGCGCGTCTGGAAGGCCAGCAGCTCGCCCGACAGGTGGTGGGCACCGCCCACGCCCGACGATCCATAGGTCAGAGTGCCCGGCTTGGCCTTGGCTGCAGCCACCAGCTCGGCCACGGTCTTGAACGGCTGGTTGGGCGCCGTGGTCAGGATCAGCGGCGCCTCTTCGATCAGGATGATGGGCTGCAGGTCGCGTGCGGCGTTGTAGGGCAGCTTTTTCATCAGCATGGGATTGGTCACCAGCGGACCTGGCGAGCCGAAGCCGAAGGTATGGCCGTCCGTGGCCTTGGCGATGGCATCCGTGCCCGTCACGCCGCCTGCGCCGCCGCGGTTGTCGATCACGATGGGCTGGCCCAGGCTCTGGCCTATCTTGTCGGCGATCTTGCGGGCCCGCGTATCGGCAAAGCCGCCGGCCGCATAGGGCACGATGAGCTTGATGGGGCGCGAGGGCCAGGCATCTGCGCCCTGGGCCACGGCGGTGGCGGGGGCGGCGAGCAGGGCCGCAGCAGCGGCGGTGGCGCTCAGGGCCAGCCCCAAGCTCAGGCGGAGGGTATTGCGGCGGGTATTCATGGTGTCTTGTCTCGGTTGGGATCCGTGGTTGTGGCGGGAGCGGCTCACTTTTCCTGCATCTTCGCGGCCTTGACGATCTCGCCCAGGCGCTTGCGCTCGGCATCGGTGAATTTCACGAACTCGGCGCGCGTGCCGCCGATGGGCTCGATGCCCAGGCCCTTGAGCTTCTCCACGGTGGCCGGCTCCTTCATGGCTTGGTCCACGGCGGCGGCCAGCTTGTCCAGGATGGCGGGCGGTGTGCCCTTGGGCGCATGGATGCCGGCCCAGTGCGCGATCTGCAGCTCGGCAAAGCCCTGCTCCACGGCCGTGGACAGTTGCGGATAGGCGGAGATGCGCTGCGTCCAGGTCGTGGCCAGGGCCTTGAACTTGCCCTCATTGAGGATGTGGGGCAGGGCGATGATGCTGGCCTCCGACGTGCCCTCCACCTGGCCGCCCAGCACGGCCGTCGTGCTTTCCGATCCGCTCTTGTAGGGCACGGGCTGCAGCTGTGCGCCGTACTTCACGTTCAGCATCTCGGCCACGAAATGCGGCGTGCTGCCCGTGCCGGCCGTGGCGAAATTGAAGCCCTGGCCCTTCTTCGATGCCTCGACGAAATCGCGCAGGTTCTGGTAGGGCGCGTTCTTGGGAACCACGATCACCGAAGGCGCCAGTCCGATCATGGCCACGGGCACCAGCGCATCGTCCTTGAACGGCATGGTCTTCTTGATCATGCTGTTGGAGATCACGCCGGCCGCGCTCACCAGCAGGGTGTAGCCATCGGGCTGGGCCTTGGCCACGATGTCGGCGCCCACGGTGCCGCCTGCGCCGGGCCGGTTGTCGATGACCACGGGCTGGCCCAGGATTTTCGACGCACCTTCGGCGGCCGAGCGGGCCATCAGGTCGTTGGCGCCGCCTGCAGAGAACGGCACCACCAGGCGGATGGGGCGGGTGGGCCAGGCATCGGCGGCAGGCGCGGCAAACGACACGCCGGCCAGCGGCAGCACGGTGGCAAGCAGGGCGGCCAGGGCGGTGCGGCGGGGCAGGCGGGATGGCTGGTGCATGGGGAGTCTCCTGGAAATACTTGAAATGATTGAAACGCCGGCCTTGTTTGCAAGCTGCATGCCATGGCAATAAAGGGTAAACCCTTGTTTTTGCAAGCCATTGATCTGAATGCATTTTTCAGTTCGCAAGAGGATGGGGCGGAACCTGCTGCTGGATTCATGCAGCGCGATGTTGCATGAATGAAATAATCGGTTGCATGAATGAATCAGTCGTGGCCCCTGTCCCTGGAACCCCGTCCGCCCCCCGCGCGGCATGGCCCCGTGTCGTCACCATAGGCCGCCACCGCATCGGCCGCGTGCTGGAGCGCATGTCCCTGGCGGTGGGCGACCAGGTGCGTGTGGAGCATGTCAGCGCGGCCTTTGACGACGCCGTGCAGGCCGTGCGCGCGCTGCAGGCGGTCGAGCCCATAGATGCCCTGGTGGCCGCCGGCGCCAGTGGTGCCTGGGTGCGCGAGCATGTCGACATTCCCGTGGTCATGATCGAGGTGCGCGGCTTCGATCTGCTGCAGGCGCTGGCCAGCGCGCGGGAATTGGCGCAGGCGGGCGGCACACCGCGCATCGGGCTGGTGTCGTTTGACCATCCCTCGCCTCACCTGGCCCAGTTCGACGCGCTGTTCGGCGCCGGCATTGCCCAGTTCAGCTACCACGGGCCCGAGGATGCCCAGGCCTGCGTGCGTGCGCTGCAGGCCGCGGGCGTGGGCGCCGTGGTCGCGCCAGGGCTGGTGGCCGATCTGGCCGAGCAGGCCGGCATTCCCAGCGTGCTGCTGTACTCCGACGGCGCCGTGCTGCAGGCCCTGCGCGACGCGGTGCTGCTGGCCCGCCACCGCCATGCCGAGCGCGCCCGCCACCAGCGGCTGGAAACCGTGCTTGGCCAGTTGCAGGACGGCGTGGTCGCCGTGGACACGCAAGGCTGCATCCAGGCACTGAACCCCACCATGGCGGCCCTGCTGGGAGCGCCCGCCAAGGCGCTGCATGGCCGGCTGCTGGACGAGGTGGCGCCCGCGCTGGCGCTGGCACAGGCGCTGCAGTCGCAGTCCCTGGAGCCCGAAGGCAGTGAAGACGTGGTCCAGTTGGCCATGCGCACCCTGGTGGTACGGCGCGCGCCCATCGTGGAAAACGGCCAGCTCACGGGCGCCTTGCTGGTCTGCCGCGACCCCGCCACCATCCAGCGCGCCGACCGCCACCTGCGCGCCAACCGCAGCCTGCGCGGAGCGGGCGTGCGCTGGCGCATCGAAGACTACGCGGGCGACAGCGAACCCGCCCAGCGCGTGCGCCGCCTGGCGCGCCAGTTCGCGGCCAGCGATGCCACCGTGCTCATCCAGGGCGACAGCGGCACCGGCAAGGAGTTGCTGGCCCAGGGCATGCACCGCGCCAGCCGGCGCGCCGCCCAGCCCTTTCTGGCGGTGAACTGCGCGGCCCTGGGGGAAAGCCTGCTGGAGAGCGAACTCTTCGGCTACGACGAAGGCGCTTTCACCGGCGCGCGGCGCGGCGGCAAGACCGGGCTGATCGAGGCGGCCCATACGGGCACCTTGTTCCTGGACGAGATCGGGGACATGCCGCTGGCCCTGCAGTCCCGCCTGCTGCGCGTGCTGCAGGAGCGCGAAGTGCTGCGCGTGGGCTCCACCACGTCCGTGCCCGTGGACCTGCGCGTCATCGCCGCCACGCATGCCGATCTGGCGGCCCTGGTCGAGCGCGGTGAATTCAGGCGCGACCTGTTCTACCGCCTGGCCGTGCTGCGCCTGGCCATGCCCGGACTGCACGAACGCGGACAGGGCGATGTCCAGGCCCTGGCCCGCACCATGCTTGCGCGGCGTTTGCGCACGCAGTCGCTGCAGGCCGAGGCCTCTTCACTGGAGCCCTTGCTGGAAGCCCTGCTGGATTTGGCCGCCGCGCACCGCTGGCCCGGCAATGCGCGAGAGCTGGACAACTGGGTGGAGCGCCTGCTGGCCTGCCGCCACGACCTGCGCGACAGCGCGGGCCGCGTGGACATGGGCCGGTTGCGGGAGCTGTTTCCTGAATGCGACGGGGCTGGGCAGGGTACCGTTCAGGCCCTGCCAGCGCAGCAGCGGCAACTGCAACTGCGCGAGGCCCGGCGCGATGCCGAGCGCCAGCGCATGCGCGAGGTGCTGGAGCAGGTGCAGGGCGACCAGCGCCGCGCCTGCGAGATCCTGGGCATCAGCCGGGCCACGCTGTGGCGGCGGTTGCGCGACAGCCGTTGATCGCGCGCTTGCGTCCTGCGGCTATTCCCGCTGCAGGGCAGGGTCCACCTGCATGGCCTCGGGATCACAACGGGGCGTGCCCAGCATCGTGGGTTGATCATTTTGGCAAATGCCGCTGATGAACTGTCTGTGGCTATAGGTTCCGGGCTTGTCGACAGGGCCCATATAGATGCGGGCACTGAGTGTGCCGAATTCATCCACTTTCAGGTGCTTGGCCTCATAAATGAAGTGACTGATGTTTGTACCCCAGTCGCATTCGGCCGTTCCCTTTGAGTGGAAGCCATCGCCCGCGTACTTCAAATCGCCCACGTATTCACAGCTGCCTGAGCCGCCCGTTTTTTGGGACATGGTGAGCGTATTGCCATCGGCCTTGATGGTGATCGTGCCCGGTGTGATATTGGAGAACTCATAGGCGACGGTGTGGACGAATGTGAAGTTGAGTCGGCGCTTCAGATCCTCGAACTGGAAGCGCTGAAGGCGCTGCGGAGCCTCGCCGGGCAGGGTGATCGTCGCCGTGGTGGAGGAATCGAAGACGATCCTGACCGGGCCGGCCTCCTGTGCAAGCTCTCCATCGCGGGCCTGGCCACCCAGTGCGCGGCCATTGCGGTACTCCGTGAGCACGCCGTCAAACTGCTTGCCGTCCTTGAGCGTGCCTGCGGCTTGCAGGAACAGTGACGATCCGTCCGCGCGATAACCGAAATAGGTCAGGATCAGCGTGGAGCCGCCTTGCCTGTCGATCTGAATGCCGCGCCCGGGCTTGCCATTGAGTTCCGCGCCAATGCTCCACATGCCCGAATCCGGAAGAATGGCCAGCGCGGGCGTGGAAATGAAGGCGGCAAGGGCCGCGGCCATGAGGCCATTCAGTCGCTTTGACATGCTTGCTCCGTTGGTTTTGGGGATATTGAATCGAATGGATGCCGGACTTTAACCGCGATCCACTTCGGAATGCTGAATCGCCCGGGATGACGGAGTCATTTGGCTTTCTGCTCGAATGAAATGGTCGTCGTGATTGCCATTGGCTATTGAAAATCACATGGAAGAATCATGAAAACTGCAGCCCATCAACCCCGCCCAGCCGTTCAGCAAGGAAATCCATCAGCACGCGCAGCTTGAGCGGAAGGTGGCGCGTGGGCGGGTGAAGAATCCACAGCTGGCCGCTGTAGTTGGGCAGAAAGTTCCAGTCCGGCAGCACCTGCACGATGCGCCCGTCCGCCAGGGCCTCGCGTGCCGTGAAGCGGGGCAGGCTGGCGATGCCGATGTGCTGCAGCACGGCGTCCAGCCGCACACCGGTGTGGTTGGCGGCATAGCGCCCGCGCACGGCCACGGTGACGGTCTTGCCATGGCCGCGCAGCTTCCAGTGCGCGTCGCCGGGCTCCTCGCCCAGGTAGATGCAGCTGTGGGCCTTGAGCTCCAGCGGATGCACGGGCGTGCCGTGCCGGGCCAGGTACTGGGGCGAGGCGCACAGCAGATGGTCGATGTCCATCAGGTGGCGGCCCATGAGGCCTGGCGGCGGGTGGTTGGTGATGCGTATGGCCAGGTCCACCGGGTCGTCGATCAGGTCCATGTAGCGGTCTTCCAGCCGCATTTGCACGTCGACCTCCGGATACAGGGCCAGGAAGTCGTGCATGTGGGGATGGACCACGGTACGGCCCACGGCCTTGGGCACGCTGATGCGCACCAGGCCGCGCGGCTGCGCGTCCTGCAGCAGGGACGCGGCCATGACGGCCTGGGCGGCGCCCACCATGTCCAGGCAGCGCGCATGCACCTCGCGGCCGGCCTCGCTCAGGCGCAGCTTGCGCGTGGTGCGTTCCAGCAGGCGCAGGCCCAGAGCCCTTTCCAGCCGCGCCACGCCCCGGCTGGTGGCCGATGGCGTGCTGCCCAGCTGGCGCGCGGCCTCGGAAAAGCTGCCCGTGTCCACGACCTTGACGAAGATGGCCATTTCTCCGAACAGGGGCAGGGCTTGATTTGTGCTCATGGCGCAAAGAATATTTGAAAAGCCAGGGGATTATCGCGGCTGAACGCCAGTTCTACACTGCCACCCCATGCCTTTGCACACCTTCACTCCCCTTATCCCGTCCCATGCCCTGAGCCACGCCGGTGGTCCTGAAATCTGGCTCAAGCTGGATGCGCTGCAACCCTGCGGATCATTCAAGCTGCGCGGCATAGGTCATGCCTGCGAGACCCTGGCGCGCCAGGGCAAGAAGCGCTTTGTGGCTTCGTCGGGCGGCAATGCCGGCATTGCCGTGGCCTATGCCGGGCGGCAGCTGTCCATGCCCGTCACCGTGGTCGTACCGCAAACCACGACCGAGCATGCGCGGGCACTGATCCGTGCCCAGGGCGCCGAGCTGATCGTGCATGGCGCCGTCTGGGACGAGGCCAATGCCCTGGCCCAGTCCCTGCTGGGCGCCGAAGATGCCTTTGTCCATCCGTTTGACGACCCGCTGCTGTGGGCAGGGCATTCCACCCTGGTCGATGAGCTGGCCGCTGCCGACTTCAAGCCCGACGCCGTGGTGCTGGCCGTGGGCGGCGGCGGCCTGCTGGCCGGCGTGGTGCAGGGCCTGGAGCGCCATGGCTGGACCGATGTGCCCGTGATTGCCGCGGAGACGGCCGGCGCCGACTCCCTGGCGCAGTCGCTGGCCCAGGGCCGCCGCGTGCTGCTGGACCGCATCACCAGCGTGGCCACTTCGCTGGGCGCGCGCCAAGTCTGCCAGCGGGCCTTCGATCTGGCGCAGGTGCACCCCGTGCGCAGCGCCGTGGTGACGGATGCGCAGGCGCTGGACGCCTGCCTGCGCTTCATTGATGACCATCGCCTGCATGTGGAGCCCGCCTGCGGTGCCGCGCTGGCCCTGGCCTACGCAGGCGCACCTGCGCTGCAGGGCTTCAAGCGCGTGCTGGTGGTGGCCTGCGGCGGCACGACGAACACGCTGGAGCAACTGCAGACGTGGCACGCAGCGGCGCTGAGAGCCCAGGCCTGAACCCGGACCTGCGCATTCACGCGGCGTTCAACACTTCGCCAGGCACCCTGATCCAGCCTTCCATCAGGATGCGCGCGCTGCGGCTCATCAAGGCCTTGGTCACCTGCCACTGGCCATTCACCAACCGGGCCTCGGCGCCCACGCGCAGCGTGCCGGAGGGATGGCCGAAGCGAACGGCACCGCGTTCGCCGCCGCCCGCCGCCAGATTCACCAGCGTGCCCGGCACCGCTGCCGCCGTGCCGATGGCCACCGCCGCCGTGCCCATCATGGCGTGGTGCAGCTTGCCCATGGACAGGGCGCGCACCAGCAGGTCCACATCGCCTGCCTCGATGCGTTTGCCGCTGGAGGCCGTGTAGGGTGCTGGCGGTGCCACAAAGGCGATTTTGGGCGTGTGCTGGCGCCTGGCGGCTTCGGACAGTTCCTGGATCAGGCCCATCTGCAGGGCGCCGTGGGCGCGTATGGCCTCGAAGCGCGCCAGCGCCTCGGCATCGCCGTTGATGGCGTCCTGCAGCTCGCAGCCCGTGTAGCCCAGGTCCTTTGCGTTCAGGAAGATGGTCGGAATGCCCGCATTGATCAGCGTGGCTGCAAAGCTGCCCACGCCAGGCACATCCAGGCGATCCACGAGATGGCCCGTGGGGAACATGGCGCCTCCGTCCTCTCCCTCATCGGCAGGGTCCAGGAACTCCAGCGCCACCTCGGCCGCAGGAAAGGTCACGCCATCGAGCTCGAAGTCGCCCGTCTCCTGCACCTGGCCGTCCGTGATGGGCACATGGGCCACGATGGTCTTGCCGATATTGGCCTGCCAGATGCGGAGGGTGGCCGTGCCGTTGCGTGGAATGCGCGCAGGGGCTATCAATCCCATATGGATGGCGCAGGGCCCCACGGCGGCCGAGAGATTGCCGCAGTTGCCGCTCCAGTCCACGAAGGGCCGGTCGATGGAGACCTGGCCGAACAGGTAGTCCACGTCATGGCCTTCGCGCGTGCTGGCCGAGAGGATCACGGCCTTGCTGGTGCTCGACGATGCATTGCCCATGCCGTCGATCTGCTTGCCGTAAGGGTCGGGGCTGCCCAGGGCGCGCAGCAGGATGGCGTCGCGCACGGGGCCCGGCTGTTGCGCAGCCTCCGGAAGGTCTTGCAGGCGGAAGAACACGCCCTTGCTGGTGCCGCCGCGCAGGTAGGTGGCGGGAATGCGGATCTGGGGTGTGGTGTTCATCAAGCGTCCTGTGTCTGTGCAAGAAAGTCCTGGGCAAAGCGCTGCAGCACGCCGCCCGCCTCGTAGACCGATACCTCCTCGGCCGTGTCCAGCCGGCAGGTCACGGCCACGCGCAGCGTTTGGCCGCCTCTGCGTTCAATCACCAGAGTGAGTTGGGTGCCCGGCGTGCGCTCGCCTTCCACGCCATAGACCTCCGTGCCGTCCAAGCCCAGGGTTTTGCGGTCGGTGCCCGGCACGAACTGCAGCGGCAGCACGCCCATGCCGATGAGGTTGGTGCGGTGGATGCGCTCGAAGCCTTCGGCCACCACGGCCTCGACTCCGGCCAGCCGCACTCCCTTGGCCGCCCAGTCGCGTGAGCTGCCCTGGCCGTAGTCGGCGCCCGCGATGATGATCAGCGGCTGGCGGCGGTTCAGATAGGTTTCCATGGCCTCCCACATGCGCACCACGCGGCCTTCGGGCTCGATGCGCGCCAGCGAGCCCTTGTGCTGCACGCCGTCGATGACGGCCATTTCATTGACCAGCTGCGGGTTGGCGAAGGTGGCGCGCATGGCGGTGAGGTGGTCGCCGCGGTGGGTGGCGTAGGAGTTGAAGTCTTCCTCGGGCAGGCCCATGCGCGCCAGGTATTCGCCCGCGGCGCTATCGGCCAGGATGGCGTTGGAGGGCGACAGGTGGTCGGTGGTGATGTTGTCGGGCAGCAGGACCAGCGGCCGCATGTTGCGCAGCGTGCGCGGGAAGGCCGCCAGCGCGCCCACGCCTTCGGTGTCCCAGTACGGGGGGCGGCGGATGTAGGTGGACTGGGGGCGCCAGTCGTATTGAGGCAGAGCCTTGTCTCCATCGTCCTTGCGGAGGGCGAACATGGGTTCGTAGACGGCGCGGAATTGCGCAGGTTTGACCGCTTGCTCGACGATGGCGTCGATCTCCTCGTCGGAGGGCCACAGGTCCTTGAGGCGGATCTCGCGGCCGTCCACCACAGCCAGCACGTCCTGCTCGATGTCAAAGCGCACCGTGCCCGCCAGCGCATAGGCCACGACCAGCGGCGGCGAGGCCAGGAAGGCTTGTTTGGCCTGGGGATGGATGCGCCCGTCGAAGTTGCGGTTGCCCGAGAGCACGGCCGTGGCGTAGAGATCGCGCTCGACGATTTCCTGCTGGATCCTGGGGTCCAGCGCGCCGCTCATGCCGTTGCAGGTGGTGCAGGCAAAGGCGACGATGCCAAAGCCCAGCTGCTCCAGCTCGGTGAGCAGCCCGGCCTCCTTCAGGTACAGCTCCACGGCCTTGGAGCCCGGCGCCAGCGAGGATTTGACCCAGGGCTTGCGCGTGAGACCCAGGCGATTGGCATTGCGCGCCAGCAAGGCGGCGGCGATGACGTTGCGCGGGTTGCTGGTGTTGGTGCAGCTGGTGATGGCGGCGATGATGACGGCCCCATCGGGCATCAGGCCTTGCGCCTCCTGGGCGCGGGCGGCCTGCAGCTTGGCCGCATCGGCAATGCCGCGCTCGGCCAGGGCCGAGGTGGGCAGGCGCCGGTGCGGATTCGAGGGGCCGGCCATGTTGCGCACCACGGTGGACAGGTCGAACTGCAGCATGCGCTCGTACTCCACCCCGGCCAGGGTGTCGCTCCAGAAACCTGCGGTGCGCGCATAGGCCTCGACCAGGCGCACCTGGGCCTCGTCGCGGCCGGTCAGGCGCAGGTAGGCCAGGGTCTGGTCGTCAATGGAGAACATGGCCGCCGTGGCGCCGTATTCGGGGCACATGTTGGAGATGGTGGCGCGGTCGCCAATGCTCAGGCTGTCAGCCCCCTCGCCAAAGAATTCCACATAGGCGCCCACCACCTTTTGCTGGCGCAGGAATTCGGTCAGGGCCAGCACGATGTCGGTGGCGGTGATGCCCGCCTGGCGCCGGCCCGTGAGGCGCACGCCCACGATCTCGGGCATGCGCATCCAGCAGGCGCGGCCCAGCATGACGTTCTCGGCCTCCAGCCCGCCCACGCCCACGGCGATCACGCCCAGGGCGTCCACATGGGGCGTGTGACTGTCCGTGCCCACGCAGGTATCGGGGAAGGCCAGGCCATCCTGCACGGTGATCACGGGGGACATCTTCTCCAGATTGATCTGGTGCATGATCCCGTTCCCTGCGGGAATCACATCCACGTTGGCGAAGGCCTTCTTCGTCCACTCTATGAAGTGGAAGCGGTCCTCGTTGCGGCGGTCCTCGATGGCGCGGTTCTTCGCAAAGGCATCGGGATCGAATCCGCCGCACTCCACGGCCAGCGAGTGGTCCACGATGAGCTGCACGGGCACGACGGGGTTGACCTGGGCCGGGTCGCCGCCTTCGGCCGCGATGGCGTCGCGCAGGCCGGCCAGATCCACCAGGGCGGTCTGGCCCAGGATGTCGTGGCAGACCACGCGCACGGGGTACCAGGGAAAGTCGATGTCGCGGCGGCGCTCGATGAGCTGCAGCAGGTGGCTGTCCAGCTGCGCGGGATCGGCGCGGCGCACGAGGTTCTCGGCATGGACGCGGGCGGTGTAGGGCAGGCGTGCCCAGGCACCGGGCGAGAGGGCATCGACGGCGGTGCGGGCGTCGATGTAATGCAGCGTGGTGCCGGGCAGGGGTTTCTTGTGGCGGGACGTCATGGGGGCGGATGGATTCTCGGGCCTGCGTGAGCCGATTGCTGTGCGCCGATTACTGTGCGCGGATTTCGTTGTCTTTCACCACCTTGGCGTAGCGGGGAATCTCGGACTGGATCAGGGCGCCGAACTGGGCCGGTGTGCCGCCTGCCGGGGACACGCCCGTGGGCTCCAGCTGGGCCAGCAGTGCCGGCGCCTTGAGGCCGGTGTCCAACGCCGCATTGATGCGCGACAGCACGGCGGGCGGCAGGCCCTTGGGCGCGAGCAGGCCGTGCCAGGCCACCACGTCATAGTCCGGCAGGCCGCTTTCGGCCACCGACGGAATCTCGGGATAGGCGGGCAGGCGCTGGGCCGTGGTCACGGCCAGGGCGTGCAGCTTGCCGCTCTTGACGTGCTGCATCAGCGCCTCGGTGCCGGCCACCAGCATGTCCACATTGCCCGACAGCAGATCGGTCACGGCCGGGCCCGTGCCGCGATAGGGCACATGCGTGGCCTTGACCTTGGCCATGCCGAACAGGTACTCGGTGACGATGTGAAGATGGCTGCCATTGCCGGCCGAGGCAAAGGTCAGCTTGCCCGGGTTCTCACGCGCATGGGTCAGCAATTCCTGCAGGCTTCTGGCGGGCACGCGGGGGCTCACGCAGACCACGTAGGCGCCTTTGGACAGCTGGATCACAGGCGTCATGTCGGCCACGGGGTCGAAACGCAGCTTGTACAGCGAAGGGTTGACCGTATAGCTGCCCGCCACCAGCAGCAGCGTGTAGCCATCGGCCGCCGAGCGCAGCGCGTACTCGGTGCCCAGCGTGCCACCGGCGCCCGGCCGGTTCTCCACCACCACGGGCTGGCCCAGCCTGTCGTTGAGCACGTTGGAGGCCACGCGCGCAATGAAGTCCGAACCGCCGCCGGGTGCGAAGGGGCAGACGATCTTCAGCGACTTGCTGGGAAAGGCCTCCTGGGCCAGGCCCTGGTGCGGCAGCGCAAGGCCGGCCAGCGGGGCGGGCAGGGCGGCGCAAAAGCGGCGGCGGTTGATGCTCATGGGTTGGTGTCTCCTGCAGAGTTATGGTTGGCAGTGCACCAGGCTTGTTGCAAGCAGCATGCCATCCGACTCAAGGGGAAACCCGTGCAAGCCCCGCAGCCTGCTGTCAGAGGCTGAAGGGCTGCAGCGCCACCTGCTGCCGCACCATCCGTTTCATTGATGTTTCAAAACTGCCGCCTCTGATTTCATGGATGAGGGCTTGTGCAATGCCTCGCCCTCCACCCCTGGTGCTCGGCAGGCCCGGCGGGCTCGGCAGGCTCGGGTACATGGGGGCCGGGTGCAAGCACCTTGCTGCCTGCAGTCTAGGGTTTGCCCGAGGAGGGCTTCAGCAAGAGCGCATTCCGACGATAGATCAAAGGCGTTTGTAGGATTTGTCTTACATATGATTTGCCTGCCGGATGCCGAAATCCATTTATCCTCGCTCTCTGCTCCACATGGCCTGCCCGGCCTTTTCGGGTGGCTGGCCATGGGGCTGGCAACGAGTGGTTCCGTGCTCCTGGACCGATTCCCCCGTGACTGCCTATTCAGCCTTAGCCGCTCCATGTCAGCTTTTGCCCAGCGCACGCTTGTAGCCATCCGGACCGCCTGGCCAGCCGCCACCGTCATGGCGGTGGGCATGTGCCTGAGCGCCGCGCTCGCCCTGCAGCAGCAGAGGGCGCTGGAGCGCATCGACCTGCAGCGCCATACGCAACAGGCCCAGTCTGCCCGCCAGGCGCTGGAGATGCGCCTGGATGCCTATGCCGTCATGGTCCAGCATGTGGCCAACCAGCTGGCCGCCTCTCCCGAGATGGGGCAGCAGGCCTTCGCGCGCGTTGCGCAGGCGCTGCGCATACAGATACAGCCCGGCATGCAGGCGCTGACCTTTACGCGGGCCGCAACGGAGCGCGGTCCGGCCAGCCAGGATCCGTCGGCCTCATTCAGGCCCGATCCCCACTATTTCTTCATCGACTATCTCTGGCCGGTGGAGGGCAATGAATCCATCGCCGGCCTGGACATGCACGACCGCCCCAGTCTCATGGCCAGCATGCTGCGCAGCCGGGACAGCGCGGCCGCCGTGGTCTCGGCGCCGTTTGCCATGAAGCAGCCCGGCGAGCATGCCACCGCCGTGCTGGTGCGCGCGCCCGTCTTTGCGCTGGCGGACCACCAGTCTCCGGATGGCGCGGCCGCGCATCCGCTGTTCCTGGGAACGGCCGACGTCAGCATTCGTGTGCATGACCTGGTGCAGGACCTGCATGAGCGCGGCTTCCTGGGCCGGCTAGCGCTGGCCATGCATGACGCAGGCCCGGTCTCGCCCCTGCCGCCGGCCGGCGTATCGCCGCTGCCGCTGTATCTGGGTGCTGCCTGGCCCGAGCGCGGGCAGGAAGCGGTAGGCCTGGGCGACACCGGCCAGGTGGTGCTGGAGCAGACGCTGCAGGCCCAGGACCGGCTGTGGCGGCTGAACTTCATTCCCGTGAGCACGGCCCTGTCCTGGACCGAGCGCGCCCAGCCCCTGGTGCTGTTTGCGCTGGGCATGCTGGTGTCAGTCCTGCTGGCCTCGCTGGCGGCAGCCTGGTGGCGACGCCATCCGTCCAGCTGGGCGCAGCTGCGTGCCTCTTCCCGCAGCATGCGCGAGAGCGATGCCCGCTTTCAGGCACTGTTCGAGCAGGCCGCCGTGGGCGTGGTGCAGATCGACGCGGCCAACGGCAATGTCCTGCATGTGAACCGCAGGTATTGCGACATCACCGGCCACGAGGCACAGCAGCTGTGCCAGCGCCCCCTGCTGGCCCTGGTGGCCGCCGAAACGGTGGAGGGCGACAGGCTGCTGCTGCAGGAACTGGCTGCGGGCCAGCGCCGCGCCCTGCAGATCGAGCGGCAGCTGCGGCGCAGCGACGGCAGCCTGGTCTGGGTGGAACTGCACATCTCCGCGCTGGGCCACGGCCCATCGCTGCGGCTGATGGCCCTGGTGCAGGACATCAGCGCGCGCCGCCACTTGCAGCAAATGCAACGCGACGGATCGCGCCACCTGCGCATGGTCATTCAGCGCCTGCCCCTGGGCCTGGCCATGCTGCAGGAGGATGGCCGCTTCGCCTACTGGAACGAGGAATTCATGCGCCTGGCAGGCCACGGCGCCACGGCCGGCATGGATGGCGACGGCTGGTGGCGCAACATGTGCCCGGATGAAGCCCGCCGCCAGCGCATGCAGCGCCGCTTCGAAGCAGCGCAGGCGCGGGCGCGCGTTGCCCAAAGCCCCCATGGCAGCGAGTCCGACAGCTGCGGCACCCTCAACTCCGAGGAGTACCAGCTCATAGGCAGCGACGGCTGCGCGCGCTCCGTATCCATCGGCGGCATGCTGCTGGACGAAGGCTGCCTGCTGATCCTGCAGGACCAGAGCCAGCGCAAGACCGCCGAAGAGGAAATTCGCCGCCTGGCCTTCTACGATGCGCTCACCGGCCTGCCCAACCGCCGCCTGCTGGTGGACCGGCTGCAGCAGGCGCTGGCCTCCAGCCGCCGTCGCGGGCGCTGTGGCGCCGTCATGCTGCTGGACGTGGACAACTTCAAGGCCTTCAACGACAGCCTGGGGCTGGAACTGGGCGACGTGCTGCTGCGCATGATTGCCGAGCGACTGGCCCAGTCCCTGGGCCGCGAGGCCACGCTGGCCCGCCACAGCGGCGATGACTTCGTCGTGCTGCTGGAGGACCTGGGCAAGGACTCCATGCACGCCGCCTCCAAGCTCGAAGGCGAGGTCCAGCGCATGCGTTCGCTGCTGCTGCAACCGCTGCAACTGAGTGGCCAGTCCTGCCACATCACGCTGAGCATAGGCGCCAGCCTGTTCGGCGAGCAGGAACTCAGTGCCGACGAGGTGCTGCGCCGTGCCGAGATGGCCATGTACCAGGCCAAGGGCATGGGGCGCAACACGCTGCAGTTCTTCGATCCGCAACTGCAGGCCGTGCTGAGATCGCGCACGGCCATGGAGCAGGAAATGCGCGAGGGGCTGGTGCGCTCGCAATTCGTCCTGTACTACCAGCCGCAGGTGGCGAACGGGCGCATCGTCGGCGCCGAGGGCCTGCTGCGCTGGAACCACCCGCGCGAAGGGCTGGTGCCTCCGTCGCTCTTCGTCTCGCTGGCCGAGGAAACGGGCCTGATCCAGCAACTGGGCGAATGGGTGCTGGGCGAGGCCTGCCGGCAACTGGCGCAATGGGCGGCGGAGCCGGACATGGCCTGCCTGATGCTGGCCGTCAACGTCAGCCCGCGCCAGTTCCACCAGGCGCGCTTCGTGGAGCAGGTGCTGCAGGCGCTCAAGGAGCACGGTGCCAACCCGCGCCTGCTCAAGCTGGAGCTGACCGAAAGCCTGCTGCTGGCCGACGTGGACGACACGGCGGCCAAGATGGCCACGCTCAAGGCACACGGCGTGGGGTTCTCGCTGGACGACTTCGGCACCGGCTACTCCTCGCTGGCCTATCTCAAGCGCCTGCCGCTGGACCAGCTCAAGATCGACCGCAGCTTCGTGCGCGACGTGCTCAGCGACCCCAACGACGCGGCCATTGCGCGCACCATCGTCGCCCTGGGCACCAGCCTGGGCCTGCAGGTCATCGCCGAGGGTGTGGAGACCGAGGCGCAGCGCCAGTTCCTCGAAGACCAGCACTGCCATGCCTGGCAGGGCTACCTGCTCAGCCCGCCCGTGCCCGTGCGCAGCTTCGAGGCACTGGTGCGCCAGGCCATCGTGTCGCGCCCTCCGGCCCTGAGCCCGGCGAACCTGCCGCAGCAGGCGCAGGACCGGCCCCAGGTGGTGGAGTGCACGGATGGCAGCGGGGTGCCGGACGCCCCCTCAAACCATTCTTGACATTCGACACGGCCCCGCGCGGGCCGCTTTCCATTCTTGAGCAGGGGTGGCGCGCGGTATCATTCCGAGCTTCCCTGTTGTTCCCCCACGTCCTCATTCGTCCGTTCGCCGCGGACCGCCATCTGCCTGCATCGTGCGCCTGAATTCCATCAAGCTGTCCGGCTTCAAGTCCTTCGCCGAGCCCACCAACTTCATGCTGCCGGGGCAACTGGTGGGCGTGGTGGGCCCCAACGGCTGCGGCAAGTCCAACATCATGGATGCGGTGCGCTGGGTGCTGGGCGAGAGCAAGGCCAGCGAGCTGCGCGGCGAGTCCATGCAGGACGTGATCTTCAACGGCACCACGCACCGCAAGCCGGCCAGCCGCTCCAGCGTGGAGCTGGTGTTCGACAACAGTGACCACCGCGCGGGCGGCCAGTGGGGCCAGTTCGGCGAGATCGCCGTCAAGCGCGTGCTCACGCGCGAGGGCAACAGCAGCTACTTCATCAACAACCAGGCCGTGCGCCGCCGCGATGTGCAGGACGTGTTCCTGGGCACGGGCCTGGGCCCGCGCGCCTACGCCATCATCGGCCAGGGCACGATCAGCCGCATCATCGAGTCGCGCCCCGAGGAACTGCGCCTGTTCCTGGAAGAGGCCGCAGGCGTGTCCAAGTACAAGGAGCGCCGGCGCGAGACCGAGAACCGGCTCTCGGCCACCACCGAGAACCTCACGCGCGTGGAAGACATCCTGCGCGAGCTCAACAACAACCTCGACCGGCTGGAAAAGCAGGCCGAGGTGGCGGCCCAGTACAACGCGCTGCAGTCCCAGGTCACGCTCAAGCAGCAGCAGCTGTGGTTCCTCAAGCGCGCCGAGGCCGAGGCCGAGCAGGACCGCGTGCGCGTGGAGGGCCTGCAGGCCGTCAACGAGCTCGAAGAGCGCATGGCCGACATCCGCAACAACGAAAGCGGACTCGAAACCCTGCGCCAGGCCCACTACGACGCCAGCGACCAGGTCAACCAGGCCCAGGCCAAGCTCTACGAATCCACGGCCGAAGTCGGCAAGCTGGAGGCCGAGATCCGCTACGTGCTCGAAGGCCGCCAGCGCGTGCAGCAGCGGCTGCAGCAGCTGTCCGAGCAGGTGCTGCTGTGGAACAGCCGCCGCGAGGAAGCCGAAGCCGAGATCGAGAACCTCGAAGGCGCCGGCATGGACGCCGAGGAACAGGCCGAGATGCTGGCCGCCCAGGTCGAGGAGCAAAGCATGCGCCTGCCCGACCTGGAGGACGCCCTGCGCAATGCCCAGAAGGCCGACACCGACCAGCGCGCCAGCGTGGTCCAGGTGCAGCAGCAGATCCAGGTGCTGGCCGCCGAGCAGCGCAGCCTGGACGAGCAGCGCCGCCAGTTCGAGACCCGCTTCGAGCGCCTGCGCGCCGACCGCAACGCGCTGGAGACGCCCGACGAGGCCCGCCTGAACAATCTGCAGTCCCAGCTGCAAGAGGCGCGCGAACTGGCTGAAATGGCCGATGCCGTGCTCAACGAGCTGCAGGACTCCGTGCCCCAGCTCGACGAGGACCGCCGCACGCGCCAGCAGGCCGTCAACGCCGAGGCCGCGCGCCACGCGGACCTGTCGGCGCGGCTGGAAGCGCTCAAGGCCCTGCAGGAAAAGGTCAAGACAGACGGCAAGCTCCAGCCCTGGCTGGCCAAGCACGGCCTGGACGGCATGCAGGGCCTGTGGAGCCGCATTGCCATCGAGCCCGGCTGGGAAAACGCGCTGGAGGCCGCGCTGCGCGAGCGCCTGGGCGCACTCGAAGTGGGCCGGCTCGACATGGTGCGTGGCTTTCTGGGCTCAGGCGGGCACGATGCGCCGCCCGCGCGCCTGGCCTTCTTCAGCCCCCCGCAAGGCGCACCCGCGCCGGCCGCCGGCCGCTGGCAGCACCTGTCGGACCTGCTGCGCGTGAACGATGCCGGCCTGCGCGCCGTGCTCGGCGACTGGCTGCAGGACTGCTACACGGCGCCCACGCTGGAAGAGGCGCTGTCGCGCCGCAGCGAACTGCGGCCCGGTGAAACCGTCTACGTGCCCACGGGCCATGCCGTCAGCAGCCACAGCGTGAGCTTTTATGCGCAGGACTCGGAGCAATCCGGCCTGCTGGCACGCGCCCAGGAAATCGAGCACCTTGAAAAGGAAGTGCGTGCCCAGGCGCTGATTTCCGATGAATCGCGCACGGCCCTGGTGCGTGCCGAAAGCGCCTATGCCGAGGCCTCGCAGCGCCTGGTCAGCGCCCGGCGCGAGGCCAGCGAATCGCAAAGCCGTGCCCATGAGCTGCAGGTCGAGACCCTGCGCCTGTCGCAACTGGCCGAGCAGGCCCGTGCGCGCAATGCCCAGATCAGCGCCGACCTGGCCGAGGTCGAGGCCCAGTTGTCCGACATCGAGGAGCGCCGCGTGGCGGCCGAGGCCCGCTTCGAGGAACTGGACATGCAACTGGCCGACAGCCAGGAGCGCCATGCCCAGCTCGGCGACAAGGTGCTGGAGTCCGAGCGGCGCCTGAACGAATCGCGCGAGCAGCTGCGCACGCTGGAACGCCAGGCCCAGGAGGCCACGTTCTCGCGCCGCAGCCTGGAAGCGCGCCGGGGCGAACTCAGCCGCACCATAGAGACGGCCAGCCAGCAGGCCCGCTCCCTGGCCGACGAGCAGCAGCGCGCCCAGGACGAACTCACGCGCCTGACCGATGCCGCGGCCCAGGGCGGCCTGCAGGATGCGCTGGATTTGAAGATGCAGCGCGAGCAGGCCGTGGCCGCGCGCCGCAGCGAATATGACGACCTGACCAACAAGCTGCGCGCCAGCGACGAACGCCGCCAGCAACTGGAAAAGGCGCTGGACCCGCTGCGCCAGCGCATCACCGAATTCCAGCTCAAGGAGCAGGCCGCGCGCCTGGGCCTGGAGCAGTACTCCACTTTGCTGGAAGAGGCGGGCGCCGACCTGGCCGCCGTCTCCCAGTCCATTGCCGAGGCCAATGTGCGCATGCACGGCCTGCAGGGTGAGATCGACCGCCTGCACCGCGAGATCGCGGCCCTGGGCGCGGTCAACCTGGCGGCGCTGGACGAGTTGAAGCTGGCGCGCGAGCGCAAGACCTTCCTCGACGCGCAGACCGAGGACCTGACCCTGGCCATGAACACGCTGGAAGATGCCATCCGCAAGATCGACGCCGAAACGCGCGAGCTGCTGTCGGGCACCTTCGAGACCGTGAACGGGCATTTCGGGCGCATGTTCCCCGAGCTGTTCGGCGGCGGGCAGGCCAAGCTGGTCATCACGGGCGATGAAATCCTGGACTCGGGCGTGCAGGTGATCGCGCAGCCGCCCGGCAAGAAGAACCAGACGATTCACCTGCTGTCCGGTGGCGAGAAGGCGCTGACCGCGATTGCCCTGGTCTTCGCCATCTTCCAGCTCAACCCGGCCCCGTTCTGTCTGCTGGACGAGGTGGACGCGCCGCTGGACGATGCCAACACCGAGCGCTATGCCAAGCTGGTGGCCAGCATGAGCAAGAGCACGCAGTTCCTGTTCATCAGCCACAACAAGATCGCCATGGAAATGGCACAGCAGCTCATCGGCGTGACCATGCAGGAGCAGGGCGTGTCCCGCATCGTGGCCGTGGACATGGAGTCCGCGCTGTCCATGGCTGAGCTATCCTGAGCATGTCCGCAACCTTTCAAACCCCTTTGCTGGAACGACGTTTCATTCCTTCATTCCATGAGTAACCTGCAAATCAGTCTGGCCGTCCTGGGCTTTGTGGTGCTGGCCCTGATCATTGCCTACAACAGCTGGTCCGCGCGCCGCAATGCACCCAAGCGCGCCGACCCCGTCGATGAAGCGCAGCGCGATCCCTCGCGCCATGAGCCCGGCATGGACACCGTGGGCCACGGCCCGGACCTGACGCACAGCCTGCGCGAGCCCGTGCTGGGCGACTTCGGCACCGCCGCGCCGGGCCAGAGCCCTGCCTCCGCAGACCGCTTTGCCGAAACCGACGCCGAGCTGGCCCATCTGGTCCAGCTCGAAGAGCAGCAGCGCCAGGCCGCGGCCCAGGCTGCGCTGGCGGCCAAGGCCGCCCAGGCAGTGCAGTCCGCGCAGGCAGCCCATGCCCTGCAGGCGGGCGAAGACGCCAGCGCTTCGGCACCCGCATCTGAATCTGTGTCCGCGCCTGCGGCGTCCCCGTCGGCACCGCAGTCCATCGAGCCTTCCCTCAACGACGCGGCCCTGACCAGCGCGGCCGCCAGCCGCCCGGGCCTGGATGCGCTGATCGACGCCATTGCCCCCGTGCAGGTCGGCCAGGCCGTGCCCGGCGAACTGGCGCTGCAGGCCCAGCCCGCCACGCGGCGCGCGGGCAACAAGCCCTTTGCGATCGAGGGCATGAACCAGTCCACCCACCAGTGGGAGCCGCTGCAGCCCGGCCAGCGCTACCTGGGCTTCCAGGCCGGCGTGCAGTTGGCCAACCGCACGGGTGCGCTCAACGAGATCGAGTTCTCCGAGTTCGTTGCCAAGGTGCAGCGCTTTGCCGACGCGCTGGGCGCCACGCCCGACGTGCCCGACATGCTGCAGGAAGTGGCGCGAGCGCGCGAACTCGACCAGTTCGCCAGCGAGCACGACGCCCAGCTCACCTTCATGCTGCGCGCACGCCAGGCCTCCTGGAGCGCGGGCTACGTGCAGCAGAACGCATCGCGCCAGGGCTTCCTGCCGGGCTCCATGCCCGGGCGCATGGCCCTGCCTTCGCCCACGCCAGGCATGCCGCCGGTGCTGGTGCTCAACTACGACCCGCAGGCGGCGATGGCCGACGACCTGGACACCTCGGTGGTGCGCGAGTTCCTGCTGAGCCTGGACGTGCCCCAGGTGCCGCGCGGCGAGCAGGCCTTCGTGCAGCTGCGCCAGGTGGCCGAGCGCCTGTGCCAGACCATGGACGGCGTGCTCTGCGACCAGAACGGCTACCTGCTGCCGGCCATGGCGCTGGACCCCATCCAGCACGACCTGGAACATCTCTATGACAAGCTCGACAGCCGCGAGCTGTCGGCGGGCTCCATGCTGGCGCGGCGACTGTTCAGCTGACGCGGCGCGGTGCCCCTGGTGCACAACAGGCTCCTGGCCTCAACCCCATGAATGACAATCTGGATCTTTTCTCCGGCGCAGCCCCCGCGGCGCCGGAGTCCGGGGCCGCCCCCGACAAGGTGCTGGCCAAGGTGCAGGCGCTGCGCGCCCAGCTCAACCAATGGGCGCATGAGTACTACGTGCTGGACACGCCCACCGTGCCCGACGGCGAGTACGACCGCGTCTTCCAGCAACTGCAGGCGCTGGAAGGTGCCTATCCCGAACTGGTCACGCCGGACTCGCCCACGCAGCGCGTGATCGGCGCCGTGCTCGACGGCCTGATGCCCGTGCGCCATGCCGTGCCCATGCTCAGCATCCGCACCGAGACCGACAACGAGGCCACGGGTGCCGAGGCCTTCGACGCACGCATCCGCAAGGAGCTGGAACTGGCCGAAGGCGCGCCGCCCGTGGAGTACGTGGCCGAGCCCAAGTTCGACGGCCTGGCCATGAACCTGCGCTACGAGAACGGCCGCCTGGTGCAGGCCACCACGCGCGGCGACGGCGAGGTGGGCGAGGACGTCACCCACAACATCCGCACCATCCGCAAGATTCCGCTGTCACTGCCCGAAGGCAAGGGCGTGCCGCCCGTGGTCGAGGTGCGCGGCGAGGTCTACATGGGCCGCGCCGACTTCGTCAAGCTCAACGAGCGCCAGCAGGCCGCCGGCGGCAAGAGCTTTGCCAATCCGCGCAATGCGGCCGCAGGCTCGGTGCGCCAGCTGGACTCGGGCATTGCGGCGCAGCGCCCGCTGTCCTTCTTCGCCTATGGCCTGGGCGAGATCACGCCGGCTGCCCAGGGCGGCCCCGACTTCGTCACCCACTACGCCATGCTGCAGACGCTGCGCGACTGGGGCTTTCCGGTGGCGCCCCAGGTCTGCATCGCCAAGGGCGCAGCCGAGCTGGTGGCCTTCCACCAGCGCATGGGCGCCGAGCGCGCCACGCTGCCCTACGAGATCGACGGCGTGGTCTACAAGGTCAACAGCCTGGCCCAGCAGCGCCAGCTGGGCTTTGTCTCGCGCGAGCCGCGCTGGGCCGTGGCCCACAAGTACCCGGCCGAGGAAATGCCCACGCGCATGGAAGGCATCGACATACAGGTCGGCCGCACGGGCAAGCTCACGCCCGTGGCGCGCCTGGCCCCCGTGGCGGTGGGCGGCGTCATCGTCACCAATGCCACGCTGCACAACCTGTTCGAGATCCGCAAAAAGCGCGTGCGCACGGGCGACACCGTGGTCGTGCGCCGCGCCGGTGACGTGATCCCCGAAGTCGTGGGCCGCGTGCCCGGCGACCGGCCGGCCTATGTGCCCAACTTCCGCATGCCCGCTGCATGCCCCATCTGCGGCAGCGCCGTGGCGCGGCCCAAGGGCGAGGCCAACCACCGCTGCACTGGCGGCCTGTTCTGCCCGGCGCAGCGCAAGGAGGCCATCCTGCACTTTGCCGCGCGGCGCGCCATGGACATCGAGGGCCTGGGCGACAAGCTCGTGGACCAGTTGGTGGACGGCCACGTGGTGCGCACGCTGCCCGATCTCTACCGCCTGGGCCTGGTGGCCCTGGCATCGCTGGACCGCATGGCCGAGAAGTCGGCCCAGAACGTGCTGGACGCGCTGGAAAAATCCAAGAAGACCACGCTGTCGCGGTTCCTCTTCGGCCTGGGCATCCGCCAGGTGGGCGAGTCCACGGCCAAGGACCTGGCCCGCCACTTCGGCCAGCTGGACGCCATCATGGACGCCAGCGTCGAGCAACTGCTGCAGGTGCGCGACGTGGGGCCCATCGTGGCCGAGAGCATCCACACCTTCTTCGCCCAGCCCCATAACCGCGAGGTGGTCGAGCAACTGCGTGCCTGCGGCGTGCACTGGGAGGAGGGCGCGGCGCGCGAGCAGACCGCCCAGCCGCTGGCCGGCATGACCGTGGTGCTCACGGGAACGCTGCCCACGCTGGGCCGCGACCAGGCCAAGGAGATGCTGGAGGCCGCGGGCGCCAAGGTCTCCGGCTCGGTCAGCAAGAAGACCAGCTATGTGGTGGCCGGCGCCGAGGCCGGCAGCAAGCTGGCCAAGGCCGAGGAACTGGGCGTGACCGTGCTGGACGAGGCCGGCATGCTGGCGCTGCTGGCAGGCGGGGACCGCTGATGGCGCTGAGTCCGCGCAAACCCGTGGTCGGGCTGGCGCTGGGCAGCGGGTCGGCGCGTGGCTGGGCGCATTTCGGCGTGCTGCGCGCGCTGGAGGATGCGGGCCTGAGGCCCGACATCATCTGCGGCTCGTCCATCGGCGCCCTGGTCGGTGCCTCCTATGCGGCTGGCGAGATGCAGCGCTTCGAGGAATGGGTGCTGGGACTGGGCATGCGCAAGGTGTTCGGTTTCATGGACTTCAACATCACGGGCGGCATGCTCAAGGGCGAGAAGCTGATCGCGTTCTGGCGCGAGCACTTCGTGGACTCGGCCATCGAGGACCTGAAGATTCCCTTCGGCGCCGTGGCCACCGACCTGCATTCGGGCGCGGAGGTCTGGCTGCGCAAGGGCTCCATCGCCGATGCCGTGCGTGCCTCCATCGCGCTGCCTGGCCTGTTCACGCCCGTGCAGCGCGAGGGGCGGCTGCTGGTCGATGGCGGCATCGTCAACCCCGTGCCCGCCTCGCTGGCGCGCGCCATGGGCGCGGACATCGTGATCGCGGTCGATCTCAATGCCGACATCATGCGGCGCCACATGCGGCCGCTGGTTCCCTCCGCCGCCATGGCTGCCGCGCCGCCGCTGGAGGAAGCGCCGCCCGCCGTGGAGCAGGGCGTGGCGCCCGAAGACCTGGCGGGCCAGGCCAGTGCCGTGGCCGGCACGGCCTGGGTGCGCAGGCTGCAGCGCGGCGTGATGGGGTGGATGCCCGGCCACCACCGCGACGAGGCAGGCCGCGAGACCGAGCCGCCGCCCCGTCCGCCCTCGCTGCTGGACGTGGTGATGACCAGCGTCAACATCATGCAGATGCGCATCACGCGCAGCCGCATGGCCGGCGACCCGCCCGAGCTGGTGATCGCGCCGCGCCTGTCCCACCTGGGCCTGCTGGACTTCCACCGCGCGCGCGAGGCCATCGACGAAGGCTACGAGGCAGCGCAGGCCGCGTTGCCGGGCCTGCGGCACTGGGGCCTTTGAGGCGTTACAGGCGCGGCACACCCGACAGGCCCGGCGCGCCCGACATGCCCATAGGCCCGACAGGCCCGGGCTACGCCGCCTCTCTTTCCACGCTGACCGCATTGCGGTCGGCATTGGCCGCGGCAACGCGCGAAGGCTGCAGCCTGCGCATCAGCGCGGCGGGGTCCAGGCACTGGATCAGCGGCAGGCCCGAATCGGCATGCACCAGCTTGCGCACCAGGGCCGTCGCGGTGTCGGCCGCGTTCAGCATGGGCGAATCCACCAGCGCGCTGGCTGGCAGCCGGTGCACGCCCTGCAGCGCGCTGACCAGCAGGCCCACGCGCAGGCCGCCATGCTGGACCACGATGACCTGTGACTGCTCGGTGACCACGCCGGGCTGGCCCTGCAGCAGCGCGGCCAGGTCGAACACCCAGACATAGCCGCTGACGCTGCCCTGGCTGCGCCGTGCCAGCGCGCCCACGCAAAACGGCAGCCGTCCTGCCGCCACGGGCGAGATGGCGCTGGCGGGCAGCGCCTCGCAGACATCGCCCGCGCGCAGGGCCAGCAGGCTGGCGCCCACGTAGAAGCTGGCCAGTTCCACAGGCGCGTCGCCGCTGCCATGCGCTGCGCGCCCGTGCCCGTGCGTAGCGGGCCGGGCGCCATCCAGCCGGGTGGCCGACGCCAGGCGCAGCGCGCGGTTGCGCGCATCGGCATGCACGGGGCCCAGCCGCTGCAGGCTCAGGCTGACGAGGCCTGCCAGTGTGTCGTCCGTTGCGCTTTCTTTTGCATCGCGTGCCGCGCCCTGGTCCAGCCGGAACTCGCGGTAGCCGCGCCCGGCGGCCATGCCGACGATGCAGTAGTGGCCTTCGATCTCCTCGATGCTGCTGCGCACCTCGCCATCGGCCAGCGATGCCAAGCCGGCCACGCCTGCGATGCAGCTGCCCAGCGGGCGCCCGCCATGGCTGGCAGCGACGATGCGCCCGTCACGCGCCACGTAGAAGGCTTCCATCGGCAGGCGCGGCAGGCCGCTGTCTTCGGGATCGGTGGCTGCAGCGTGCTCTGCCGTTGCCGCCTGCTCTGGCGCTGCGGCCTGCAGCATGGCCTGCAGCTCGCGCCGCGTGTGGAACAGCAGGGCGATGCCGCCGATGACGGGGCCCTGATCGCCGCCGTGTGCATGTCCGTGCGCCTGTTCACTCCCAGGCGATGGCGCACGCAGCGCGGCATGGTAGACATGGACGGGCAGGCCTCCGTCGTCCATCTCCTGCACGTGGTAGGCCTGGGCATCGCGCAGCAGCACGGTGGCCTGCAGGGCCGATGCCTGCACGCGCGTGCCGGGAGCCAGGGGCAGGCCGGCTTCGTCCTCATGGCTGCAGGCCAGCACCAGGCCCTGGGCGTCGTACAGCGCAATGCGCGCATAGACGGTGTACAGCGCATTGAGCTGCTCCAGCAGCCGCTGCGCGCTGTCGTGGGCCTGTACCGACAGGGCCAGGCAGCCGCTGTTGTCCTCCAGCACCTTTTGCAGGCCGGGCGTCAGGGCCCACCAGCGGCAGTCGTTGGCACGTTCATAGAGATTGCGCTCCAGCAGGTCCATCAGCAGCCGGTTCAGCGTGCTGTGCTCCTGCAGCCGGGTGGACAGCGCGGTCTCGTGCAGGCCGTGAATGGCGCGTGTGAACACGGCATGGGTCAGGTCGCCGGTCTCGCCCATCTGCTCCAGCACGGCCTGCAGCGGGTCCGGGTGGGCCGTGCCCTGCACCGGGGACTCCGGCGCCTGGCTGGCAGCCAGCACCTGGCCATTCCAGACCACGCGGCGTATATCGTCGGCCGCGCGGGCCATGGCGTGCAGCGGCGGGCAAAAGCCGCGCGCCTGGGCCATCAGCCCCTCGGCAATGGCCGGCTCCAGCGCCTGCAGCACCTGCGGTCTTTGCTGCGCGGCGAAGGCCAGGTCCAGCGGTGCCATTACCTGGGTCTGCCAGCCCTGCGGCCCCGCATAGCCCTGGTAGGGCAGGGCGCGCGCCGTGCGCACCAGGTAGGTGCGGCCTGCATGGATCAGCGGCTGCACGGCATCACCATGGTGCATGGGCACGCGGCTGCCGGGGGCTATCCAGTGGGCGTCGCTGCTGGCGATGACCAGTCCGCCCTCGTCCAGCAGCAGCCCCACCTGGGCGCGCGGCCCGCCCGAGGCAAAGATGGCCTGCATCTCGGCGGCGAAGTCGAAGCTCAGGCACAGCACGCCGAGCACCGCCATGGTGCGTGGGTGCAGCAGGCGCTGCGCGTAGATCAGGCGGTCAGCGCCGGGCAGCACGCAACTGGCGCCGAAATGGCTGACATGGCCGGCCTGCTGCAGGGACTGCTGGAACCAGGCCTCGGCACAGGGCGGTGGCGGCTTGCGGCCTGCCTGCGCCTGGGCACGTGCGCAGACCTGGCCTTGCGTGTCCAGCAGCAGGATGTCGTCATACACCGTGTACTTGGCTCGGTAGCTCTGGAGGTGGGCCTGCAAGTGCGCCTGCAGCGGTGCCTGCCATGCGCGCAGACCGCCGGCCGCCATGTCGGGCAGGCCGCAGTCATCGCCATCGCCATCGTCAAGCCGGGCCATGGCCTCGCACAGCACGGTATCGGCGGCGAGAAAGCCGACATCGGCCGTGCGCTCGTACAGGCTTCGCACCAGCAGGTCGATGGCATGGGCGGACTGCATGCCCAGCTGGGCCATGGCCTCCTGCGCGGACTGCGCCAGCTGCGACTGCAGCAGGCCTTGCTCCAGCTGCTCCAGTCCCTGGCGCGTGTCGGTGAGCATGGACACCAGGGCCTGCCCCTGCTGCGATGCCTGCATGCGGGCCGAGGCTTCGATGAGCCGCCACATGAGCCGTATTTCGCGCAGGTCGGCGGCGTTGCGGTTGAGTTCCCGCAGGTGGGGAAGAATCAGGTCGGTTGGCAGGGATGTGGCCATGGAGCGCTCCGCAGTCAGGTTCAGGCTGGGTGAAACCCGCTTTCCCCGATCAGGGAAAAGCCTGATGCAACGAGCAAGAAGGAGGCCAGCTTGTGACTAAATGTGTCTGCAAGGTGACACAGGGATGACAACCCCCCTCCACACCCCATCCACGGCCCCACCCGCAGCCCCATCGGCGCCACGCCGGGGCATGGCCTGGCGTCACCGGGGTGCGTCCGGCACTGCCGTGCAGCACGGTGGTGCCGGACGGCGGTGCATGCGCCTACAGGCTCAGGTCGATGGAGTGCACGCGGTGCGCGTCAAGCAGGCCTGCCGCACGATCCTCGAAGTAGCGCTCCAGCGTCACGCGCACGGTGCGAAAGGCCAGTTCCTCCCAGGGAATCTCGGCCTCGGCAAAGAGGCGGGCCTCCATGGTCTCGGGGCCTGGATAGAACTGCTCGCTGCGCAGGCGGGCGCGGTAGAACAGGTGGACCTGGCTGACCTTGGGCACGTCAACGATGGAAAACAGCGGCCCCATCTCGATGTCGGCACCGGCTTCCTCATCGGTCTCGCGCTGGGCGCCGCGCGCCGTGGTCTCGGCCAGTTCCATGAAGCCAGCAGGCAGGGTCCACAGGCCCCGGCGCGGCTCGATGTTGCGCTTGCACAGCAGCACGCGGCCGTCGTCGGTGACGGGGATGGTGCCGACCACGTTCAGCGGATTCTCGTAATGGATGGTGTGGCAGTGCGGGCACACGGCGCGTTCGCGCGTGTCGCCATCGTCGGGAATGCGGTAGACCACGGCCGTGCCGCAGGCTCGGCAGAACTTGATGGGGCTGCGAAAAATCATGCCGACACCATGGAAGTGAAAGCGCCGCCGGACGGAAGGCATGAAGGCTTTCCGTGCGGCGGACTGTGGGTTCAGAAAAACGAAGGCCGGCAGGCCGGGGAGCGCGCTCCCCGCTGCCTTGCCGGCCTGTCGCCAGGCACAGGGATCTCAGGCGATCTTGACGCTCAAGGGGCTCAGGCCATCAATGCGGCCTTCCAGCAGGTCACCGCGCACCACGGCGGCCACGCCTTCGGGCGTGCCCGTCATGATCAGGTCGCCGGGCTGCAGTTCCCAGGCGGCCGACAGGTGCTCGATGGTCTCGGCAATGTTCCAGATCAGCTTGCCGATGTCGCTGCGCTGGCGGTCGGCGCCATTGACCTGCAGCGAGATCATGGCCTTGGCGATGTCGCCGGCCTCGGCTGCCGGGGTGATGGGACCGATGGGCGCGGCATGCTCGAAAGCCTTGCCGATGCACCAGGGGCGACCCTGCTTCTTCATGTCGTTCTGCAGGTCGCGGCGCGTCATGTCCAGGCCCACGGCGTAGCCCCAGATGTAGTCCAGCGCGTCGGCGGCCAGGATGTTCTTGCCCGCCTTGCCGATGGCCACGACGAGCTCGATCTCGTGGTGCAGGTTGGAGGTCAGCGTGGGGTAGGGCATGGTGCCCGTGGTGCCGGCCTCGACGGGCACGATGGCGTCGGCAGGCTTGAGGAAGAAGAAGGGCGGCTCGCGGCCGGTGAAGCCCATCTCCTTGGCGTGCTCTTCGTAGTTGCGGCCCACGCAGTAGATGCGGTGCACGGGAAAACGCTCGGGGCGGCCCAGGACGGGTACGCTGGCCACGGCGGGCGGGTTGAAAACGTAGCTCATGTCGGTGTTCCTCTGGCGCCTTGTCTCGTGGGCGCCGCCGCAAGTGTGCCATGCCTGTGGCCCCGCAGCGGGGCAACGCGATGGCCGGATGAGCCGGAACAGACCCCGGGCCGCACGGTATGCTTTGCGGTCTATGAAGCTCCACACCTACTTCCGCTCGTCGGCCTCCTACCGCGTGCGCATTGCGCTGCAGATCAAGGGCCTGGACTATGAATCCGTACCCGTGCACCTGCTGCGCGGCGACCACAGGGCGCCGGCCTATGCCCAGCATGTCGGCGATGCGCTGGTGCCGGCGCTGGAAACCGAGGACGGCCACTGGCTGACCCAGTCCATGGCCATCATCGAATATCTCGATGAGACCCATGCCGAAATACCGCTGCTGCCGCGCGACGCCCTGGGCCGTGCCCATGTGCGCGCGCTGGCCCAGATGGTGGCCTGCGAGATCCATCCGCTCAACAACCTGCGCGTGCTCAAGTACCTGGTGCGCAACCTGGGTGTCTCCGACGAGGCCAAGAGCGGCTGGTACGTGCATTGGGTGCGCTCCGGCCTGGAAGCCTTCGAGCGCCAGCTGGACCTGCTGGCCGCCGAGCGCGAGGCCGCAGGCCTGGCGCCTTCGCTGTTTTGCTGGGGCGACACGCCCACGCTGGCCGACTGCTGCCTGGTGCCGCAGATCTTCAACGGCCGCCGCTTCAACGTGAGCCTGGACGGCCTGCCACGCCTGGCGGCCATCGTCGATCGCTGCGAGGCGCTGCCGGCCTTCCAGAAGGCCCATCCCTCGGCCTGCCCCGACGCGGAATGAGCGCGGCCCGGCCTGACTCCATCCCTGGCGCCATCCCCGCATCCTGGCTGGTGCCCGAGTGGCCCGCGCCGCCCGGCGTGCACGCGCTGTGCACCTCCCGCGAAGGCGGCGTCAGCACGGCGCCCTGGGGCAGCCTGAACCTGGGCGACCATGTGGGCGATGACCCGCAGGCCGTGCGCACCAACCGCCAGCGGCTGCAGGCGATCGTGCGTGCCCATACGCCGGGCGCCTGCGCAGTGTTCCTGCAGCAGGTGCATGGCGTGGATGTGGTGGCCCTGGATGCAGGCAGCGCGCAGGGCCAGGCCTTCGATGCCTGCGTGACCAGCGCCTCGGGCGTGGTCTGCACCATCATGGTGGCAGACTGCCTGCCCGTGCTGTTGGCCCATCGCAGTGGTGCCGTGGTGGGCGCGGCCCATGCGGGCTGGCGCGGGCTGGCGGGCGGGGTGCTGGAGACGCTGTTCGAGCGCTTTGCCGGCCAGATCCAGACACCGCCCGGGCAAGCGGCGCAGCAGACCCTGGCCTGGCTCGGACCCTGCATCGGTCCGCGCTCCTTCGAAGTGGGCGCCGAGGTGCGCGCGGCCTTCATCGCGCATGACGCGGCGGCCGGGGCGCATTTCACCGCCGTGCCGCAAGAGGGCGGGGGCGCACCCAAGTACCTGGCCAACCTGGCCGGGCTTGCGCGCCAGCGCCTGACGGCGCTGGGCATCACCGCCATCTACGGCAATGACGGCGGCGACGCATGGTGCACGGTGCTCAACGGCTCACGGTTCTTTTCGCACCGGCGCGACGCTGCCCGCCTGGGCAGCAGCGGGCGGTTCGCCGCCTGCATCTGGAAGGACTGAGCGCGCCTGCGTGCCGGGGCCGCTCTGCGAGGCCTGCTGCTGCGCCAGCCAGGCCTCGCGCTCGGCCAATTCGCGTGCATGGCGTTTTCGCTTGCGCGCGGGTGTGCCCATGATGTAGATCACGATGGACAGCGGCAGCAGTCCATAGAGTGCGAACGTGATCACGGCGCCGAGTATGCTGCCCGTGGGGCTGGCGGCCTCGGCCACTGCCATCATCAGAGTGACATACAGCCAGGCGATAACAACGAGATACATGGTCGAACCAAAAAAACGAGCGAGGCACGGGTTTTCGTGGAGGTCTGTGCCGGGCAAGGCGGGGCTCGCCTGGGTCACAATCAAAACGGATGCCCCGCAAGCCCCAGGCTATTGCATGGCATCCACGAACAAGGATGCAGCATGAATTTTGACCCACTCGCTGGCCTGTCAGGCCAATCCGTCCAGCAATTCTGGAACGAGCAATGGAGCCGCACGCTGCAGACACTGCAGCAGCTGGGGCAACCAGGCCTTCCGGGAACCCAGGGCATGCCAGGCATGCCGGACATGGCCCAGGCCTGGAAAGCGGCCGTCCCCGAACCCGGCGCCCTGCCCGAGAACGCGCTGTCGCTGGACCCCGAAAAGCTGCTGGAGCTGCAGCGCCAGTACCTGGATGGTGCCAAGGCCATGGCCGAACAGGGCGGTGCCCAGGCGCTGCTGGCCAAGGACAAGCGCTTCAACACCGAATCGTGGGCCGGCAATCCGCTGACGGCGGCCACGGCCGCCACCTATCTGCTCAACAGCCGCATGCTCATGGGCCTGGCCGATGCCGTGCAGGCCGATGACAAGACGCGCAACCGCGTGCGCTTCGCCATCGAGCAATGGCTGGCGGCCATGGCGCCAAGCAACTTCCTGGCACTCAATGCCGAGGCCCAGAAGAAAGCCATCGAAACCCAGGGCGAGAGCCTGGCCCAGGGCGTGGCCAACCTGCTGGCCGACATGCGCCAGGGCCATGTGTCCATGACCGACGAGAGCCTGTTCACCGTGGGCAAGAACGTCGCCACCACCGAAGGCGCCGTGGTGTTCGAGAACGAGCTGTTCCAGCTCATCGAATACAAGCCGCTGACGGACAAGGTGCACGAACGGCCCTTCCTCATGGTGCCGCCCTGCATCAACAAGTTCTACATCCTGGACCTGCAGCCCGACAACTCGCTGATCCGCTACGCCGTCAGCCAGGGCCATCGCACCTTCGTGATGAGCTGGCGCAACCCCGACGAAAGCCTGGCGCGCAAGACCTGGGACAACTACATCGAGGACGGCGTGCTCACCGGCATCCGCGTGGCGCGCGAGATCGCAGGAGCCGAGCAGATCAATGTGCTGGGCTTTTGCGTGGGCGGCACCATGCTGTCCACCGCGCTGGCGGTGCTGCAGGCGCGCCATGACCGCGAGCATGGCGCAGTTGCCGCTCCGGCGGCCAAGGCGCCTGCGGCCAAGCGCGCGGCTGGCAGCCGCAGCGCCGCCCGCACATCCACAGCCCGCGCCACGGCGCCGGCCGGCGTGCCGTTTCCCGTGGCCAGCGTCACGCTGCTGACCACCTTCATCGACTTCAGCGACACCGGCATCCTCGATGTCTTCATCGACGAATCCGTGGTGCGCTTCCGTGAGATGCAGATGGGCGAGGGCGGCCTCATGAAGGGCCAGGACCTGGCGTCCACCTTCAGCTTTCTGCGGCCCAACGACCTGGTCTGGAACTATGTGGTGGGCAACTACCTCAAGGGCGAGACGCCCCCGCCGTTCGACCTGCTGTACTGGAACAGCGACTCCACCAACCTGCCCGGCCCCTACTACGCCTGGTATCTGCGCAACCTCTACCTGGAAAACAAGCTGGCCCAGCCCGGCACGCTGACCGTCTGCGGCGAGCGCATCGACATGCACCAGCTGCGCCTGCCAGCCTATATCTACGGCTCGCGCGAGGACCACATCGTGCCCGTGGGCGGCTCCTATGCGTCCACCCAGGTGCTGGGCGGCGACAAGCGTTTTGTGATGGGCGCATCGGGCCACATCGCGGGCGTGATCAATCCGCCAGCCAAGAAAAAGCGCAGCTACTGGCTGCGCGAGGACGGCCAACTGCCGCCCACGCTCAAGGAGTGGCAGGCCGGCGCCGACGAGTACCCGGGCAGCTGGTGGGCCGACTGGAGCCCCTGGCTGGCCGAGCACGGCGGCAAGCTGGTCGCAGCGCCAAAGCAGTACGGCAAAGGCAGGGAATACACAGCCATCGAGCCGGCCCCGGGCCGCTACGTACTGGTCAAGGCCTGAGGCACAATCGTTTCGATGCTGCAGTGCAATAACGCTGCGGCTTGAATGCAGGGTGCCGCTGCCGCGACTGCGGCAATGTGCGCCCGGGCATCCCTTCAAGAGTCCAAAGAAAGGTCCGTCATCATGGAAGACATCGTCATCGTTTCCGCTGTCCGTACTGCCGTTGGCAAGTTTGGCGGCACCCTTGCCAAGATCCCCGCCACCGAACTGGGCTCCATCGTGATCCGCGAGGCACTGAACCGCGCCAAGGTCGGCACCGACCAGGTCGGTGAAGTCATCATGGGCCAGGTGCTGGCCGCTGGCGCAGGCCAGAACCCCGCACGCCAGGCCATGATGAAGGCCGGCGTTGCCAAGGAAACCCCGGCCCTCACCATCAATGCCGTCTGCGGCTCGGGCCTGAAGGCTGTGATGCTGGCAGCCCAGGCCGTGGCCACGGGCGACAGCGAGATCGTCGTGGCCGGCGGCCAGGAGAACATGAGCCTGTCGCCCCACGTGCTGCCGGGCTCGCGCGACGGCCAGCGCATGGGCGACTGGAAGATGGCCGACACCATGATCGTGGACGGCCTGTGGGACGTCTACAACCAGTACCACATGGGCATCACGGCCGAGAACGTGGCTAAGGAAAAGAGCGTCAGCCGCGAGCAGCAGGATGCCCTGGCCCTGGCCAGCCAGCAAAAGGCCACGGCCGCACAGGACGCAGGCAAGTTCGTGGACGAAATCGTTCCCGTCAGCATTCCCCAGCGCAAGGGCGATCCCGTGGTGTTCGCGGCCGATGAGTACATCAACCGCAAGACCAATGCCGACGCCCTGGCAGGCCTGCGCCCGGCCTTCGACAAGGCCGGCTCGGTGACGGCCGGCAACGCCTCGGGCCTGAACGACGGCGCGGCCGCCGTGGTGGTGATGAGCGCCTCCAAGGCCAAGGCCCTGGGCCTGAAGCCGCTGGCACGCATCGTCTCCTACGCCACCAGCGGCCTGGACCCCGCCACCATGGGCCTGGGCCCGGTGTTCGCCTCGCGCAAGGCGCTGGAGCGTGCGGGCTGGACAGCGCAGGACGTGGACCTGTTCGAGCTGAACGAAGCCTTTGCGGCCCAGGCCTGTGCGGTGAACCAGGAGCTGGGCATCGACCCCGCCAAGGTCAACGTCAACGGCGGCGCCATTGCCATCGGCCACCCCATCGGCGCATCGGGCGCGCGCATCCTGGTCACCCTGCTGCACGAGATGCAGCGCAGCGGCGCCAAGAAGGGCCTGGCCGGCCTGTGCATCGGCGGCGGCATGGGCGTGGCCATGGCGGTGGAGCGCGTCTGAAAGGCTCAGGGAAAACGTTAGCAAGCTTTCAGGGTAGATCCTAGGCCTGCCTAGGGCCTGCCCGAAGAGAGGCGCAGCGCACGCGCTGCATACTAGCCATACGGGGGTGCCGGACCCAGAGGTTCAGGCACCCTTGGTGATAACCGGAGTCAATGCCCCGGTTGTCGTGGATAGATTGATCTGAAGCAACCATTGATTGACAGGAGAGAAGAATGGCTCAAAAAGTAGCGTATGTCACAGGGGGAATGGGAGGCATCGGAACGGCTATCTGCCAGCGTCTGCACAAGGAAGGCTTCAAGGTCATCGCAGGTTGCGGTCCGTCGCGCGACTTCCAGAAGTGGCTGGACGAGCAAAAGGCGTTGGGATACAACTTCCATGCATCGGTCGGCAATGTGGGCGACTGGGCTTCCACCGTCGAGGCCTTCAGCAAGACCAAGGCCGAGCACGGCAGCATCGATGTGCTGGTCAACAATGCCGGCATCACGCGTGACCGCATGTTCATCAAGATGACGCCGGAAGACTGGCAGGCCGTCATCGAGACCAACCTCAACTCCATGTTCAACGTGACCAAGCAGGTCGTGGGCGACATGGTGGAAAAGGGCTGGGGCCGCATCATCAACATCAGCTCGGTCAATGGTGCCAAGGGCCAGGCCGGGCAGACCAATTACTCGGCCGCCAAGGCGGGCATGCACGGCTTCACCATGGCGCTGGCGCAGGAGATGGCCACCAAGGGTGTGACCGTGAACACCGTGAGCCCCGGCTACATCGGCACCGACATGGTCAAGGCCATCCGTCCCGACGTGCTGGAGAAGATCGTGGGCACCATCCCCGTCAAGCGCCTGGGCGAGCCCAGCGAGATCGCATCGATCATCGCCTGGCTGGCTTCGGAGGAAGGCGGCTATTCCACCGGCGCCGATTTTTCGGTCAACGGTGGCCTGCACATGCATTGAACCTGCAAGGGTTCGCGCTGCAAAGGAGCCTTCGGGCTCCTTTTTTGTTGGGCAGCCCCGCTGCAAATGTCCCAGAAATGACAAAACCCGCTGAAGCGGGTTCTGTGGAAGAGGGGGTCTGCACGGAAGGCCGTCAGACCGGTGGTGTCAGAGACTGGGGCACCGTGTGCGCCAGCCAGCGCCTCAGCGCTTGCGATCGCGTTCGTCTTCGGGCCAGATGGACATGATGGCAGTCGTTTGCATGGAAACTTTCTCCTGTATTGCTCTCTTAACGCGGGCCAGATTCAGCTGGTTGACAGGTTTTTTAAAAAATTTTCGAAGGAAGTCGAAACTTTTTTGTGACCCGGTTTTCAGGCGTTGCGGGGGCCGCGCTTGCGGTCACGGTCATCCCATGGCCAGACAGCTTGGGCCAGCGCAGCGGCTGCAAAGCGGGTCTGCAGGGCGGTGTGGGAAAAGATGTCGGTCATGTGCAATCACTCCTTTGTTGCGTGTTCAACGCGGGCAAGTGGCTGCAGGTTGACTCAGGGATTGCCCCAGGACGCAAGCAATTGCAAGCCCGGAGGTGGTGATCTGTCAGTTTGAAGACAGATTTCTGGCGCGGTGAGAAAAAATCCGTTTCCTGACAGAGGCTTACTGATGTGGCGGGCCAAGGCCGATGCTGTTACGCCTCGTTGCCCGCAATGCGTGGGCACAGGTCAACCTGGGGTGAAAACGTCCATCAGGCAAAAATCAGGGTCACAGCAGGCGCGTCGTCCACGATGTAGCCGCGGTACATGCCGGCGCTGTTGAAGGGGCAGTGCACGCGTCCCTGGCTGTCCACGGCCACCACGCCGCCCTGGCCACCGATGTGTGTCAGCGTGCCCCGCACTGCGGCGTCGGCTGCGAGTTCCAGGCTTTGCCCCAGGTAGCGCATGCGCGCATGGATGTCGTGCGCGATGGCTGCGCGCAGGAAATGCTCGCCGGTTCCGGTGGCCGCCACGGCGCAGGTGGTGCTGTCGGCGTAGAAACCTGCGCCCACCACGGGCGTGTCGCCCACGCGCCCGGGGCGCTTGTTGGTCAGCCCGCCGGTGGATGCCGCGGCGGCCAGGTTGCCATGCACATCGCGCGCCACGGCGCCGACCGTGCCCATCTTGCCGTTCTCGTTCAGCGGAGCAGGGTGCGCCGCCAGTCCGCTGGCGTCGTGGTCCAGCAGCGCGGTCTGGCCGGATTGCGCCTGCACCCGGCGCAGCTGTGCCAGGCGCTCGGCAGAGTCGAAGTAGCCTGCTTCCATCCGCGCCAGCCCGCGTTCATCGGCAAACCGTTGCGCCCCCTCGCCGACCAGGAGCACGCACTGGCCGTCGTCAAGAACATGCCGTGCCAGCGCAATCGGATTGCGCACCTGGCTGACGGAGGCGACTGCGCCGGCCCGCAGGTTGCTGCCGTCCATCAGGCCGGCGTCCATCTCGTGGCGCGCGTCGCGCGTGTAGACGGAGCCGCGCCCGGCATTGAACAGCGGGCAGTCTTCCAGGGACTGGCACGCGGCCTGGACGGCGTCCAGCGCGCTGGCGCCGTGCCGCAGCAGGGCGGCGCCCGCCTCCAGCGCCTGGGCCAGCGCGGCGTGGTAGGGGGCCTCGTCGGCCTGGCCCTGGATGACGGTGCCTGCGCCGCCGTGCACGGCAATGGAAAATTTTCGGGAGTTCTGGGACATGTTCATTGGAGTGCGTAGCGCGATTCCAGGAAGCGGCCATAGCGGGCGATGCCCAGGCCGATGAGCAGGTAGACGGCACAGACCACCATGTACATCTCCACGAAGTACGCAATCCAGTGGGGGTCGCTCATGGCCATCTTCAGGGAGCCAGTGATGTCGTAGATATTCACGATCGCCACCAGGGAGGTGTCCTTCACCGCGCCGATGAAGTTGCTCACCGTGGGCGCGATGGTCACGCGCAGTGCCTGCGGCAGGACCACGTGGCGCAGCACCTGCACCCTGGTGAAACCCATGGCCTGGGCCGCCATGACCTGGCCCTGGGGCACGGCCTGCAGCCCGCCGCGAAACACCTCGGCCAGATAGGCGGCACTGAAGGCCGCCAGGCAGACGGCGATGCGGACCATGGGGTCCACCCGCCATTGCGCGGGCACCAGCATGGGCAGCACGAAGGCCCCGAAGAACAGCAGTGTGATCAGGGGTACGCCGCGCACGGTCTCGATGAAGCCCGTGCACAGGATGCGGATCAAGGGCAGGCTGGAGCGCCGGCCCAGCGCCAGCAGAATGCCCAGCGGAACGCCGGTCAGGCAGGCGATCACTGCAAGGAACAGGGTCAGCGGCAGGCCGCCCCACAGATCGCTGGGCACGGGTGCCAGGCCGGCCACACCGCCCGCCATCAGCACGCCAAAGCCGGCCAACCCGGCCAGCAGCATTGCCATGCCGGCGCGGCCGAAGAAGCGCGGCAGTGCCGCCACCCCCACGCTGCCCAGCAGCAGCAGGCTGGCGGCGACGGGGCGCCACTGTTCGGCCATGGGGTAGCGCCCCAGGAACACCAGACGGTACTTGTCGCGCACCACGCCCCAGCAGGCGCCGGCCGCAGCGCGGCATGTGTCGGGGTTGGCTGCGGTTTCGGCGTCGAGCAGGCCCCAGGCCAGCAGCTTCCAGCCCGCCCACAGCGCGGCCAGCAGCAGCGTGGCGGTGATGAGCCCGGAGAGCGCATCCGGAAACAGGCTGGCGCGCAGGCGCTGCGCCAGCGGAACCCGGGGCGGGGCCACCGGCAGGGCCGGTGCGCGGAGTACGGCACTCATGGGCAGGTCTTTCCCGGCTAGCGTGTGATGAAGGCACTGCGCTGGTTGAAGGCATTCAATGCCAGCGAGGTCAGCAGGTTGATGGCCAGGTAGACCACCGCGATGATGGTCACGCACTCGATGGCCTGGCCGGTCTGGCTCATGGCGGTGTTGGCGACCATCACCACGTCGGGGTAGCCGATGGCCACGGCCAGCGAGGAGTTCTTGATGGTGCTGAGCGCCAGGTTGGTATAGGGCGGAATGATCACCCGCAGGGCCTGCGGCAGCACGACCAGGCGTAGCTGCTGGCCACGGCGCATGCCCAGGGCCGAGGCGGCATTCCATTGCCCGCGCGGCACGGCCTGCAGACCGGCGCGCACGATTTCCGCGCAATAGGCGGCGGCATACAGGCCCAGGGCTCCTACCAGGGCCAGGTATTCCGGCGTCAGCGCCAGTCCTCCGTCGATGCCGAACATGCCCGGCTGCGGCGAGCTCCAGTGCCAGCCCGCCGCGCTGTCGTACACCGGGCCGGGCAGGGCCAGCCCCGCCTTGCTCAGAAAGCCCATGGGGCCGATGGCCAGAGGCTGGTCCACATCGGGCAGCAGCGAAGTCAGCGCGAAATACCACAGCAGCACCTGCACCAGCAGCGGGATGTTGCGCGCCACATCGACATAGAGGCGCACGGCTCCGCGCAGCAGCGGATGCCTTGCCACGGCGGCCACGCCCAGCAGCAGGCCCAGCACGGTGGCCAGCACGAGCGCGGGCACGGCGGCGCGAACCGTGTTGGCCACGCCGGCCGCGACCGCACGCAGGTAGCTGTCGCCGGGCTCGTAGGGAAGCAGCCCTTCGGAGATGGAAAAGCCGGCCGTCTGCTCCAGAAAGCCGAAGCCCCCGGCAATGCCGCGCGCGGCCATGTTGCGGCTGGCGTTGTGCGCCAGCCAGCCCAGCAGCAATATCAGCAGCCAGCCGATGGCAAGCTGCAAGGCCAGCCGGCCCCAGCGCGGCCGGGTGGGGGCCGGTGGCTGCCGTGCCCCGGCGTCGATGGCATTCACGGCTTTCGCAGCATCTACAGCGTTCGCGGCATTCATGGCAGGGTGCCCTCGGCGCGTCAGTTCATCGGCGGCGACATCATCAGGCCGCCCTTGGTGAACAGCGCGTTCTTGCCGCGCGGGACGTTCAATCCGGACTTGGCGCCCAGGTTGCGCTCATAGCTCTCGCCATAGTTGCCCACGGCCTTGACGATGCGCAGCGCCCATTCCTTGTCCAGCCCCAGCTGCTTGCCCAGGTCGTCGCTCTGGCCCAGGAAACGCTTGACCTGGATGCTGTCGGAGCGGGTCTTGAGCTCGTCGGCATTGGCCTGGGTGATGCCCAGTTCCTCGGCCTCGATCATGGCGTTGAGTGTCCAGCGCACGACGGCGAACCATTCGTCGTCACCGCGTCGCACGGCCGGGCCGGCCGGCTCCTTGGAGATGACTTCGGGCAGGATCACGTAGTCGTCGGGGTTGGCCAGCTCCTTGCCGCGCAGCACGGCCAAGGCGCCGAGGTCGCCTGTATAGGCCTGGCAGCGTCCGCTGCTGAAGGCCTGCAGGGCGGCTTCGGGGTTGTCGAACACCACCGCCTTGTAGTTGAGCTTGTGGGCGCGAAAGTACTCCGACAGGGTCTTTTCCGTGGTGGATCCGCTGATCACGCAGATGGTGGCGCCAGAGAGTTGCTTGACGCTGTTCAGGCCGGGCTTCTTCCTGGCCATGAAGCCCTGGCCGTCGTGGAAATTGACGCCCGCCCACATCAGGCCCAGGCCGTTGTCGCGCGTGAAGGTCCAGGTGGTGTTGCGTGCCAGCAGATCGATCTCGCCGGACTGCAGCGCCGTGATGCGTGTCTGGCCGCTGGTGGGAATGAACTTGACCTTGCTGGCGTCACCCAGGGTGGCTGCAGCCACGGCACGGCACAGATCCACGTCCAGCCCGGACCAGTTGCCGCTGCCGTCGGCGAGCGCAAAGCCTGCGCGCCCCGTGTGCACGCCGCAGGCCACGGCGCCGCGCTGCTTGATGCCGTCCAGCGTCTTGCCAGCGTGGGCCGGCGCGGCAGCGAGTGTGAAGAGGGCGGCCATCGATGCAAGCGCAAAGCGCAGACGGGCAGGGGCGTTCATGGTGAATCCTTTCCAGCGGGATGAGGGGCCTGGGGTTGCGGCTTGGTTGCCGCCGGCGAAGCGGTATCGGCGTCCGGAGTCAGGTAGGGAAGCACCGACTCGGACAGTTCGACCAGGCTGCGCACGGCCTGGGGCGTGGCGCGGATGACCTGGGTGGCCAGTGCCTCGACCATGGCCATGGCCGCCATTGGCGATGAAGGCAGCAGGGGATGCGAGGCGGGCGCCAGCAGCGTGTAGTCGGCCTCGCGGGCCAGCGGACTCGTGGCCTCGTCGGTGATGGCGATGGTCAGGGCGCCCCGCTGGCGTGCGTGCGCCGTCAGCGCGACGGCTTCGCGCGAGTAGCGCGGCAGGGAAATGGCGATCAGCACGTCCTGCTCCGTCAGCCCTGTCATGCGGCGCACCGCCTGTTCCGATCCGCCTGCGGAGGTCACTTCCACCACCTGCGGCAGATAGGGTTGCAGCACGTCGGCGCCAAAGGCCGCCACATGGTGGGAGCTGCCGAACCCCATGAAGAGCACACGGCGGGCGCGGCAGATGCGCTGGGCCAGTTGGTCGAGCAGGCCGGGGTCGCAGGCCTGCGCAGCCGCCTGCAGGTTGCGCTGCGTGTGCCCGAAGGCCTGCTCGCCCATGGTGCCCACGGCGCCTGCCGTGGCGGCTTCGGGCCCATGCGCCGCGCGCAGTTTGTTCACTGGTTCCAGGGCCTGCTGCAGCTGGCGGCCCAGGTGCAGGCGCAAATCGGCAAAGCCTTCGTAGCCGGCGTGCTTGGCGAAGCGGTTGACGGCAGCCAGGGAGCCACCGCAGGCATTGGCCACTTCCTCGGCGCTCAGCGTGACGGCCAGCACCGGATGCGCGGCCATCCAGCGGCCTACCCGGGCGACGGCGGGCGAGCCATCGACGCTGGCGCGCAGCAGTTCCTGTACGGCGGGTTGGGGGTGGAGTTCCATGAATGAATGAAAGTGAATGGTCTCTTTCATTCATTATTTTTTAAGAATGAAATCTTTCATTCAGGAGAAACCCTGAATCAAACGATCCATGTGTTCCGCTGGCTGCGGGGGAGTGGGGGGAGTGGGGGGAGTGGGGGGAGTGCGGGGGCGTGAGGGGAGTGGGGGGAGGGCGGGGCCTCAGGGGCGCACTTGGGCGGAGCCGAAGTGGCGCGCCGTCTTCACGCGGGACGACGCTTGTGGCAGGCGGTCCCATGGGACCGCCTGGTTTTCGAGAACGACTGGAATCAGTCGGAAATCGCGGCCGACAGCTGCTCGATCCGCTCGCTCAGTTCCAGCCAGCGCTCTTCCAGGCTGTCGATCTCGTCGTTGCAGGCCTTGAGGCTGCGGCCCGTCTCGGCCATGTCGGCGGGCGAGATGGGCTGGCTCAGCAGGCCTTCGAGCCGCGTGCGCTCGGCCTGCAACTGGGGCAGGCGCTTGTCCAGCTGTTCCAGTTCCTTCTTGAACGGCCGGGTCTTCTCGGCCATCTGCTGGCGGGCCAGGGCGGCCAGGCGCCGTTGCTCGCGCTGGTCTCCGGCACTGGCGGCCGGCGGCGTGGACGGGGCAGCGGGGGCCGGGGCCAGCGCAGCAGCCACGGGGGCCTGCACTGCAGGTGCTGCATGTGCTGCAGGCTCCACCTGAGCTGCCGCCTTGCTGGTGGCCGCAGCCGCCTGTTCGGCCTTGCGGGCCTCTTCGCGCAGGCGGCGGGATTCTTCCAGCAGGTAGCGCTGGTAGTCGTCCAGGTCGCCGTCGAAGGGGCCGACCACGCCACGGCCGACCAGCCAGAAGTCCTCGCAGACCGAGCGCAGCAGCGCGCGGTCGTGGCTGACCAGCATGACGGTGCCGTCGAAGTCGTTGATCGCCATGGCCAGGGCCTCGCGCGTGGCCAGGTCCAGGTGGTTGGTGGGCTCGTCCAGCAGCAGCAGGTTGGGGCGCTGCCAGACGATCATGGCCAGCACCAGGCGGGCCTTTTCGCCGCCGCTCATGCTGCCCACGGCCTGCTTGACCATGTCGCCGCTGAAGTTGAACGTGCCCAGGTAGCTGCGCAGGTCCTGCTCGCGGGCCTGCGGGCCGGTAGCGCCGGTGTCCCGTGCCAGGCGGATCATGTGCTCCATGGGATTCTCGCCGGGGCGCAGCACATCCAGTTCCTGCTGGGCGAAGTAGCCGATGTTCAGGCCCTTGCCTTCGGTCACGGTGCCGGCCAGCGCCTTCATCTCGCGCGCAATGGTCTTGACCAGGGTGGACTTGCCCTGGCCGTTGGCGCCCAGGATACCGATGCGCTGGCCCGCCAGCACCGAGCGGTTGACGCCGCGCAGGATGGTGGTCGCCTGGCCTTCGTCGTCCAGGTAGCCGAATGCGGCGTCCGTGATGGCCAGCATGGGGTTGGGCAGGTTGGCCGGCGGCTTGAACTCG
>NZ_JAELTK010000254.1:0-320 GCF_016428765.1 Delftia sp. ASV31 | reverse complement strand
CCCCCCCCCCCCCCCCCCCCCCCCCCCCCCCCCCCCCCCCCCCCCCCCCCCCCCCCCCCCCCCCCCCCCCCCCCCCCCCCCCCCCCCCCCCCCCCCCCCCCCCCCCCCCCCCCCCCTTTCTAATGATCCGGCGACCACCGAGATCTACACTGTTCGCATTTCGTCGGCAGCGTCAGATGTGTATAAGAGACAGCCCTAGCCCCGCATCAACTGCGCCACCGCGCGCGGGTAGATGAGGTGCTCCTGCACCAGCACGCGCGCGGCCAGCGCCTGGGCCGTGTCGCCGGGCAGCACGGGCACCACGGCCTGCTCCAGGATGG
>NZ_JAELTK010000253.1:0-320 GCF_016428765.1 Delftia sp. ASV31 | reverse complement strand
CTGCGTGAAGCCGAAGGCCTGCTGGCGCTCGAGCAGCGGCAGGCTGGCGGCCTCGGGGCCGGCATGGGTGTCACTGCCCACGCTGCCCAGCTTGATGCGCAGGTTCTCGATCCACTGCTTGTAGGGCCTGTCTCTTATACACATCTGACGCTGCCGACGAAATGCGAACAGTGTAGATCTCGGTGGTCGCCGGATCATTATAAAGGGGGGGGGGGGGGGGGGGGGGGGGGGGGGGGGGGGGGGGGGGGGGGGGGGGGGGGGGGGGGGGGGGGGGGGGGGGGGGGGGGGGGGGGGGGGGGGGGGGGGGGGGGGGGGGGGGG
>NZ_JAELTK010000252.1:0-320 GCF_016428765.1 Delftia sp. ASV31 | reverse complement strand
CCCCCCCCCCCCCCCCCCCCCCCCCCCCCCCCCCCCCCCCCCCCCCCCCCCCCCCCCCCCCCCCCCCCCCCCCCCCCCCCCCCCCCCCCCCCCCCCCCCCCCCCCCCCCCCCCCCCCTTTTAATGACCCGCCGACCACCGAGATCTACACTGTTCGCATTTCGTCGGCAGCGTCAGATGTGTATAAGAGACAGTGCTGTGGTAGCGCCAGCTGTGCCCGCCCTGGCCACCCTGCGCCTCGTCGGCCAGCGGCACCAGGAACAGGTGGGCCTGCTCCAGCGCCTGCAGCATGGCGGCGCCGTCGGCGCGCGGCACCAGGGC
>NZ_JAELTK010000251.1:0-320 GCF_016428765.1 Delftia sp. ASV31 | reverse complement strand
CCCCCCCCCCCCCCCCCCCCCCCCCCCCCCCCCCCCCCCCCCCCCCCCCCCCCCCCCCCCCCCCCCCCCCCCCCCCCCCCCCCCCCCCCCCCCCCCCCCCCCCCCCCCCCCCCCCTTTTTTACTGATCCGGCGACCA
This sequence comes from Delftia sp. ASV31, assembly GCF_016428765.1. Taxonomy (NCBI): domain Bacteria; kingdom Pseudomonadati; phylum Pseudomonadota; class Betaproteobacteria; order Burkholderiales; family Comamonadaceae; genus Delftia; species Delftia sp. ASV31. The sequence continues at coordinate 183 of NZ_JAELTK010000251.1, read as the reverse complement.
CCGAGATCTACACTGTTCGCATTTCGTCGGCAGCGTCAGATGTGTATAAGAGACAGGTTCATCAGCATCCACGCCGACGCCTTCACCACGCCGGCCGCGCGTGGTGCCAGCGTCTTTGCGCTCAGCGACAAGGGCGCCTCCAGCACGGCCGCGCGCTGGCTGGCCAACAAGGAAAACCAGTCC
>NZ_JAELTK010000250.1:0-320 GCF_016428765.1 Delftia sp. ASV31 | reverse complement strand
CCCCCCCCCCCCCCCCCCCCCCCCCCCCCCCCCCCCCCCCCCCCCCCCCCCCCCCCCCCCCCCCCCCCCCCCCCCCCCCCCCCCCCCCCCCCCCCCCCCCCCCCCCCCCCCCCCCTCTTTTAATGATCCGGCGACCACCGAGATCTACACTGTTCGCATTTCGTCGGCAGCGTCAGATGTGTATAAGAGACAGGCCTGGACGCGTGCCGCCAATCCAGTTCTGCGAGCGCCGGAACTCGCCGGGGCTTTTGGTGCCGCCGCGTGCGCTTTGCAACAGCCGGCCATGCATCTCGCGGATCAGGCGCAGTGACAGCGGCAGG
>NZ_JAELTK010000249.1:0-321 GCF_016428765.1 Delftia sp. ASV31 | reverse complement strand
CCCCCCCCCCCCCCCCCCCCCCCCCCCCCCCCCCCCCCCCCCCCCCCCCCCCCCCCCCCCCCCCCCCCCCCCCCCCCCCCCCCCCCCCCCCCCCCCCCCCCCCCCCCCCCCCCCCCCCTTTTTCATGCTCCGGCGACCACCGAGATCTACACTGTTCGCATTTCGTCGGCAGCGTCAGATGTGTATAAGAGACAGGGGTCGATCCGGCCGTCGGCCTGTTCGCCTCCTTCATCATCAGCATCGTCATCGCCTTCACGGGCGCGCGCCCGGCCATGGTGTCGGCGGCTGCGGGCTCGGTCGCACTGGTGGCCGCTCCGCTGG
>NZ_JAELTK010000032.1:0-63180 GCF_016428765.1 Delftia sp. ASV31 | reverse complement strand
CCCCCCCCCCCCCCCCCCCCCCCCCCCCCCCCCCCCCCCCCCCCCCCCCCCCCCCCCCCCCCCCCCCCCCCCCCCCCCCCCCCCCCCCCCCCCCCCCCCCCCCCCCCCCCCCCCCCCCCCCCCCATTTTAGATGTGTATAAGAGACAGGCGCCAAGGCGGCCGGCAGCAGCCGTGGCGCCTGCGGCTGCCGGGCCGGTTGCCGCGCGGCCTGCCGCAGCAAGGGCGGCGGCGCCCAAGCTGGCCTCGGCGCCCCGGCCTGCCGCACCGGCAGCCGAGGATGGCCAATGGGAGAGTTTCTAGCCGCCTGCGAGCACCGTGGCGCCGAGCGGCGGCATGCTGCCGATCAGGCCAGTTCGGCGATCAGCTCGATTTCCACGCAGGAGCCCAGCGGGATCTGGGCCACGCCGAAGGCGCTGCGCGCATGCGTGCCGGCATCGCCGAAGACCTGGCCCAGCAGCTCGCTGCAGCCGTTGGCCACCAGGTGCTGCTCGGTGTAGTCGCCCGTGGAGTTGACCAGGCACATCAGTTTGACGATGCGGCGCACGCGGCCCAGGTCGCCGCCGGCGGCGTGCTGGAGCGTGCCCATCAGGTCGATGGCGATGGCGCGCGCGGCCTGCTGGCCGTCGGCGGTCTGCAGATCACGGCCCAACTGGCCGGCCCAGACCTTGCCGTCCTTGCGCGCGATATGGCCGCTCAGGAACACCAGATTGCCCGTCTGCACATAGGGCACGTAGGCCGCCGCCGGGATGGCAGGCGACGGCAGTTCGATGTTCAGGGCCTTCAGTTGTTCGTAAACGCTCATCGTTGATTCCTTCGAGACAAGAAAAATCCGGCACCAGTGCCGGGGTGGCGGACAGTGTGACACAGCCCCTTGCACCCTGGCATGTCAGGGCCTGGGCTTCCGTCAGTCTGATTGTTGTCTGAATCCGAGGCGGTGCATGGTGGCTGCGCGGCATCCGCTCCTAGCATGTGTGGATGCACCCTGCGGCACCTGCCCAAACCCTCTCGCCGTCTTCCTGGACGCCCCTGCTGCTCGGCTGCGTGGCCGGTGCGGCCTGGCAGGTCACGCAGCCGCGCCTGTGGCCGCTGTGGATGTATCTGCTCTTGGCGGGCATGGGGCTGGCAGGCCTGGCATGGAGGGCGTGGCGGGCATGGGCGGGCCGGCGCGGCCGTGGTGTGCACCGCCTGTGGGCCGCTGTCTGCGCTGCCTTGCTGGTGGGCGGGTTGACCGGCTGGCGGGCCCAGGACTTTGCGGGCCAGGCGCTGTCTGCGCCGTTGGAGGGGCGTGACCTGCGCATCGTCGGCGTCGTGGCATCGCTTCCCCAGAACATGGCCCAGGGCATGCGCTGGCGCATGGAGGTGGAGCAGGCTCGGATCGTCGGCAGCGAAGAGGTCTTGGCGCCGTTTCCTGCACTGATCGAACTGTCCTGGTACGCCCCCCGGGGCCGGCAGTCCAGGGGTGTTGCCATGCTGCCCGATCTGCGACCGGGCCAGCGCTGGGCGCTGACCGTGCGGCTCAAGCGCCCGCATGGCGCGCGCAATCCCCATGGTTTCGACTATGAGCTGTGGCAGTGGGAGCAGGGCGTGCAGGCCACGGGCCATGTGCGCGAACAGCCCGCTGCACGCCAACTGGCCGACACCGGCAGCCATGCCCTGCAGCGCTGGCGCCAGCAGATGCGCGACGCCATCCTGGGCCGCACATCCGCGCTTGCGGCATCCCTGCAGCGCATCGGCCTGGACCCTGCCCATGCGCCGCGCATGCTGGGTGTGGTGGCCGCCCTGGCCATGGGTGATCAGCAGGCCATTGCGCGGGATGACTGGGCGCTGTTCAGGCATACCGGCGTGGCCCATCTGATGAGCATTTCCGGCCTGCACATCACCTTGTTCGCCTGGCTGGCAGCCCTGGTGGTGGGGAGGCTTTGGCGCTGCAGCGCACGGGCCTGCCTGTGGTGCCCGGCGCCGCAGGCGGCCCTGCTGGCCGGCGTGCTGCTGGCGGGCGGCTATGCGCTGTTCAGCGGCTGGGGACTGCCGGCGCAGCGCACCGTCTGCATGCTGGCCAGCGTGGCTGCGTTGCGCGGCGCCGGACTGCGCTGGCCCTGGCCCGCCGTGTGGTGCCTGGCGCTGGCCGTGGTCGTGGTGCTGGACCCCTGGGCCCTGTGGCAGGCCGGCTTCTGGCTGAGCTTTGTGGCCGTGGGCGTGCTGCTGGCCACCGATGCGCGCATGCAGGGCGCGCAGCGGCCTTCGCTGCCTGCCCGTGCGCTGGCCCTGTGGGGCGAGCAATGGCGCATCTCGCTGGCGCTGGCGCCGCTGGGCCTGATGCTGTTCGGCCAGCTGTCGTTGTCGGGCCTGCTGGCCAATCTGGCGGCCATTCCCTGGGTGACCTTCGTGGTCACGCCGCTGGCCCTGCTGGGTGCCTTGTGGCCGCCATTGTGGACAGGCGCGGCGCTGGCGCTGGCCCCGCTGCTGGAGCTGCTGCAATGGCTGGACCAGTGGGCATGGGCCGTGGTGCAACTGCCGCAGCCGCCGCTGTGGGCAGGGCTGGCTGCGCTGTGCGGTGGCCTGGCGCTGGTGGCTCCGGTGCCTGCCGGATGGCGCTGCTGGGGCCTGGCCATGTGCCTGCCGGCCCTGTGGTGGCCGTCGCCATCACCGGCGCATGGCGAGTTCGACCTGATGGCTGTGGACATAGGCCAGGGCAATGCCGTGCTAGTGCGCACGGCGCGGCATGCCTTGCTGTATGACACGGGGCCGCAGTACGGCATGGACAGCAATGCCGGCGACCGGGTGCTGGTGCCGCTGCTGCAGGCTCTGGGTCTGAGGCTGGATGCCCTGTGGCTCAGCCACCGCGACAATGACCACACGGGCGGTGCATTGGCCGTGCATGCCGCGCAGCCGCAGGCGGAGGTCTGGGGATCGGATTCCGTGATCCTCGACCCTGCGCTGGCCGGCCTGGGCGCTGTGCGCCGCTGCCAGGCGGGCCAGCACTGGGAATGGGATGGCGTGCGGCTGGAGGTGCTGCATCCGTCTGCCGGCGAACGGTTGCCCTCCGCACGGGCGCTGGCCCATGCCAATGCGGGCAGCTGCGTGCTGTTGCTGCGCTCGGCATCTGGCGTGCGGGCCTTGCTGGCCGGTGACATCGAGGCTGCGCAGGAGCGGTCACTGGCACGGGCCGGCGCCCTCACGCCCGTGCAGTGGCTGCTGGTGCCCCACCACGGCAGCCGCACTTCATCGAGCACCGCCCTGGTGCAGGCCCTGGCACCGCGCTGGGCCATGGTGCAGGCGGGATATCGCAGCCGCTATGGCCATCCTGTCCCCGAGGTGGTGCGCCGCTATGAGGCCCATGGCGCCGGCGTGGTGCAGTCGGCCCGCTGCGGCGCGGCGCACTGGCGCTCTTCGGACCCCATGCGCCTGGTCTGCGAGCGGGAAAGGGCGCGCCGCTACTGGGATGTGCACGTCACGCAGGGGCAGGGCGGATAGGGCGTGCGCCGATGGCGAAGCAGGATGCATATGCTGGATACCGCTTGTCCGGATTGAGGTTACCTATCGCTACACTGGTGCGATACGAGGGCTGGCCCGTAGCTTGCTAGACCCCGTACACATGCAGCGACAGGAGGTGACGAATGCATCCATTTGACGAGATGTACACGATGACGCCGTTCGACGGCAGCGATGTGCGCCTGCACTACAAGGACTACGCGCAATGGCTTGCGCGCCAGCCCGAACAGACGCTGCGAGCGCGCAGCGCCGAGGCCGAGATCATCTTCCGGCGCGTCGGCATCACGTTCGCCGTCTACGGCGACAAGGACGAAAGCGGCGCCGGCAACGAGCGCCTCATCCCCTTCGACCTGATACCGCGCGTCATTCCCGCACATGAGTGGTCGCGAATGCAGGCGGGCCTGGTGCAGCGCGTGACGGCGCTCAACCGCTTCCTGCACGATGTCTATCACGACCAGGAGATCCTGCGCGCGGGCCTGGTGCCGCGCGAACTGGTGCTGAACAACAGCCAGTACCGGCCCGAGATGCGGGGCCTGGCGGTGCAGGGCGGCATCTACGCCCACATTGCCGGCATCGACATCGTGCGCGCCGCCAATGCCCAGGGCGAGGGCGTGTACTACGTGCTGGAGGACAACCTGCGCGTGCCCTCGGGCGTGTCGTACATGCTGGAGAACCGGCGCATGATGATGCGGCTGTTCCCGGACCTGTTCTCGCGCCATCCCGTGGAGCCCGTGGCCCACTATCCCGACATGCTGCTGGAGACGCTGCGCGCCAGCGCGCCGGCCGGCACGCCCGAGCCCACGGTGGTGGTGCTGACGCCCGGCATGCACAACAGCGCCTACTTCGAGCATGCCTTCCTGGCCCAGCAAATGGGCGTGGAGCTGGTCGAGGGCCAGGACCTGGTGGTGGACAAGGACGTTGTCTACATGCGCACCACGCGCGGCCCGCAGCGCGTGGACGTGATCTACCGGCGCGTGGACGATGATTTTCTCGACCCCGAAGTCTTCCGCCCCACCTCCACGCTGGGCTGCCCCGGCCTCATGCGCGCCTACCGTGCCGGCAACGTGAGCATCTGCAATGCAGCGGGCACGGGTGTGGCCGATGACAAATCGGTCTACCCCTATGTGCCGGAGATGATCCGCTTCTACCTGGGCGAGGAGCCCATCCTGCAGAACGTGCCGACCTGGCTGTGCCGCAAGCCCGATGACCTGCGCTACGTGCTCGACCACCTGGACGAGCTGGTGGTCAAGGAAGTCCACGGCGCCGGTGGCTACGGGATGCTGATCGGGCCTGCCGCCTCGCGCGGCGAGATCGAGGATTTCCGCCGCGCGCTCATCGCCAATCCCGGCGGCTATATCGCGCAGCCCACGCTGGCGCTGTCCACCTGCCCCACCCTGGTGGAGCAGGGCATCGCGCCAAGGCATATCGATCTGCGGCCCTTCGTGCTCAGCGGCAACCAGGTGCGCATGGTGGCCGGCGGCCTCACGCGCGTGGCGCTCAAGGAGGGCTCGCTGGTGGTCAATTCATCACAGGGCGGCGGCACCAAGGACACCTGGGTGCTCGGGGCCGGTGAGTCAAACGAGGGAGGACATTGAATGCTCAGCCGTACTGCCGATCATCTGTACTGGATGTCCCGCTACACGGAGCGTGCGGAGAACACCGCCCGCATGCTCAACGTCTCCTATGACACCTCCATGCTGCCCCAGGCGCCGCAAGTGGCGCGCAAGGCCTGGCAGGGCGTGCTGTCCATCAGCGAGCTGATCCCCTCCTACGCCGCCCGCCACGGCGAGGTGCAGCGCGAGGCCGTGCTGCACTTCATGGTGCGCGACGAGAGCAACTCCTCGTCCATCGCCTCCTGCCTGCGCGCTGCGCGGGAGAACGCGCGCGCCGTGCGCGGCGCGCTGACCACCGAGGCCTGGGAGACCCAGAACCAGACCTGGCTGGAGCTCAAGCGCCTGCTGGCCGAGGGCGACTGGGAGCGCGATCCGGGCCAGTTCTTCGAATGGGTCAAGCACCGCTCGCACCTGTCGCGCGGCGTGACGCTGGGCACCATGCTGCAGGACGAGGCCTTCCACTTCCTGCGCCTGGGCACCTTCATCGAGCGCGCCGACAACACGGCACGCCTGCTGGACGTGAAGTTCCACGCCATCGAGCGCGACTACCACGGCAGCGCACGCAACGGCGCATCGGGCAAGGCGGCCACGCCGTTCGACTTCTACCACTGGAGCGCGCTGCTGCGCAGCGTCTCGGCCTTCGAGGTCTACCGCAAGGTCTACCGCGATGTGATCACGCCCGAGCGCGTGGCCGAGCTGCTGATGCTGCGCAGCGACATGCCGCGCTCGCTGCTGGCCAGCATGCTGGAGGTGGTGGCCAACCTGGAAAGCGTGGCCAACGCCCAGTCGCGCGAGACCCAGCGCAAGGCAGGCCGCCTGCTGGCCGACCTGCGCTATGCGCGCATCGACGAAATCCTGGCCACGGGCCTGCACGCCTATCTCACGCAGTTCCTGGACCGCGTGCACGACCTGGGCCAGGGCATCAGCCGGGACTTTCTGGTGCCGGCCTGAGTCCGCCGGCCGCCATGCAGCACAAAGCCGCCCTCGGGCGGCTTTGTTCATTGGTTCATTGGGCGGGCCGAATTCAGGCCTGCGCGCTGTCCAGGTCCAGCACAACGCCCTCGGCGCCGCCGATGGGCAGCACGTCGCAGTTGTCGCCAGGGCCGCCACGGTCGATCACGATGAAGCGCGCCGGCGCATTCAACGCGATCAGCGAGTGATGCCAGACACCGCGCCGGTAGTTCACGCCCTGGCGGCCGTTGGTGATGAAGGCGCGCAGGTCGGCGGTTGCCACCTGTTCGCCCAGGGGGGCCACCACCACGATGAAGGGCTGTGCATCCAGCGGCATGAAGGCCTGGCTGCCCAGAGGGTGGCGCTCCATGCTGGTCAGCCGCAGGGGCAGCGCATAGGGCCGGGCATGGAACAGGTTGATCAGCCCATGGCCTTCGCTGCCGCCCGTGTCCACGCGGGCCAGGGCGTGGTAGCGCTCGGTCATGCCATCGTTGATGAGCAGCGGTGTGTGGCCCGTGCTGTCCAGGACCTCGCCAAACTCGGCAAAGGCCTCGGCGGTCAGCGGCTGGGCGCGCAGGCAAAGGCTGGCGGGGCGGGTCTCTGACAAGGTGTTCACGAAGTTTTGCCTCTTGTTTTCATACTGGTAATACCAGTTTGCAGTTGGACCGGTTTTTTGTCAAACCTCGGGGAATTAGTTTTGCTTGCGTTGAATTGGGGTAAATGCGAGTGCACATGGCAAAGCGCTGGGGGTACCGTTCGCTTCGTAATTTCATACCGGTAATACCAGTTGGTCGCAACTCCTCAACCAAGGACTCCCTGATGTCATCTCTTCCCGCATCTGCCGAGGTCGCCGGCGCGGCGCCGGCGCTGGCCAGCGAAACGCCGGCCGAGGCCGCCGTCTACCGCAAGGTGGCCTGGCGCCTGCTGCCCTTCATCATGGCCTGCTATGTGGCGGCCTACCTGGACCGGGTGAACGTGGGCTTCGCCAAGCTGCATATGCTGGCCGACCTGCAGTTCAGCGAGGCCATGTACGGCCTGGGTGCGGGGCTGTTCTTCATCGGCTACTTCTTCTTCGAGGTGCCCAGCAACATGCTGATGCACCGCATAGGCGCCAAGGCCACCATCTCGCGGATCATGATCATGTGGAGCCTGATCTCGGCGGCCATGATGTTCGTGAGCACGCCCACGCAGTTCTACGTGCTGCGCTTTCTGCTGGGCGCGGCCGAGGCGGGCTTCTACCCCGGCATGATCCTGTACATGACCTACTGGTTTCCGTCGTACCGGCGCGCCCGCATGGTGGCGCTGTTCATGTGCGCGATTCCGGTCTCGGGCATCCTGGGCGGCCCGCTGTCGGGCGGCATCATGGACCTGATGCAGGGCGTGGCGGGGCTGCGCGGCTGGCAATGGCTGTTCCTGCTCGAGGCCATCCCCTCGATGATCCTGGGCCTGGCCGTGCTCTGGTACCTGGACAACGGCATCCGCGCCGCACGCTGGTTGACCGAGGCGGAAAAGACCCTGCTGGAGCGCAACATCGCCCGCGAGAACGCCAGCAAGAGCGATAGCCATGTGACGCTGCGCGCGCTGTTCTCCGACCCGCGCATCATCAAGATGGCCCTGATCTGCTTTTGCACCGTCATGGGCCAGTACGGACTCACGTTCTGGCTGCCCAGCCTGATCCGCCAGTCGGGCGTGGAGGGGGCCTTTCACATCGGCCTGCTGACGGCCGTGCCGTTCTCGGTGGCCGTGGTGTCCATGAACCTGGTCAGCCGCAGTTCGGACCGCATGCGCGAGCGCCGCTGGCACCTGATCGTGCCGTTTTGCGTGGGCGCAGCGGGCCTGATGCTGTCGGCCATCTTCAGCGGCAACGTCTATCTGTCGCTGGCCGCCCTGGCGCTGGCCGCGGGCGGCAGCCTGGCGACCTCTCCGCTGTTCTGGAGCCTGCCCACGGCCATCCTGTCCAGCGCGGGTGCGGCAGCCGGCATTGCGTTGATCAACTCCTTTGCCAACCTGGCCGGCTTCATCAGTCCCTACATGATCGGCCTCATCAAGGATGCGACACAGAGCACCAATGCCGCCATGTTCGTGCTGGCCGGCGTGCTGCTGTTCGGCGCCTTCCTGACCTATACGGTGCCGGCCAAGCTGGTCAACAAGTAGAGGCACCAACGCTGCACGACCCACGACCATGCGGCAGCGGTGCGCAGTCGCTAAGATCAGCGCACCTGCCGCCCCCGACCCCGAGACCTGCCAACGCATGGAACCCAGCACCGCTTCCAGTCCTTCCGCCAGCACCGCCGTTGCCGGCAATGCCGCCCGCGTGATCCGCGAGTGGATCGAGGGCGGCGTGTATCCGGTGGGCGCGCTGCTGCCGTCGCAGCGCGACCTGTCGGAGCAACTGGGCATCAGCCGGACCTCGCTGCGCGAGGCGCTGTCCACGCTGCAGGGGCTGGGCCTGGTCGTGGCGCGGCCCGGCAAGGGCATGTACGTGACCGAGGCCACCGACGCCCCGGCCTCTGCCGCAGAGGCCTGGCGCTTTGCCGACTCGCATGCGCTCACCGATGTCTATCAGCTGCGCTATGCGCTGGAGGGCTTTGTCGCACGCCTGGCCGCCCTGGTGGTGCAGCCCGAAGACGTGGCGGCCCTGCAGGCCAACCTGCAGGCCATGCAGCAGAGCATTGAGCTTGCCGATTTCGTGCAGGCCACGCGCCTTGATTTCGAATTTCACCTGCAGATCGCCACCATCTCGGGCAACCATGCGATTGCCGACGTGCTGCGCGGCAGCGGCGAGGTCATGCAGGAAAGCCAGCGCCTGCCGTATTACAAGCGCGGCGCGCGCCATGCGACCGCCGAGGAGCATGCCGCCATCATCGACGCCCTGTCCCAGGGCCGGCCCGAGCTGGCGCAGCAGGCCATGGCCACGCACATCGTGCAGGCTGCCCAGCGCGCGGGCGTGCACTTTCCCACCGGCCTGTAGGCGCGCCGGCACGAGCCCGATCGGCCGGGTTTTTGGCCTTACCATCCTTGGCGCAACGCATTTTTTCCCTCTCTACAGACCGCCACGGATGCCGATCCATGACAAGCCAAGGAAATGAACTCTGCATACTGGCAGACGCCCTCGCGGCGCAGCGCGAAGGACTCTTGCAGACTTGGCGCAAGGCCGTCAGGCGGGACCCGGCACTGACCGCCGGCGAGGCGCTTCCCCGCACCCAGTTGAACGATCACATTCCGGCCGTGCTGGCCGCGTTCGAGCAGCAATTGCGGGCCCTCGGCGGTGCCCCGGCAGGCGCTGCCGAGCAGCCGGTCGATGGCGAGCAGGCTGCCGCCCACGGCCTGCACCGCTGGCAACAGGGCTATGACCTGCATGAAGTCGTGCGCGAGCTGGGCCTGCTCAACGAAGTCATGGTGGCGCAACTGGAGGCCTATGCCGAGGAGCATCCCGATGCGCATGGCGCCATGCCCGTTGCGCGCAAGGCCTGGGCCGCCACCTACACGCGCGACGTGCAGGACAGCAGCACCCAGTATTTCCGCCTGCAGCAGCAGGAGGCCGAGGGCCATGTCCGGGACCTGGAAGCGGCGCTGCATGACGTGAGCACGCTGGACCTGCAGCGCTCGCAACTGTGGGAGCAGGTCGCGCATGACCTGCGCAGCAACGTCGGCGTGGTGGCCAATGTGACGCATGGCCTGGGCATGCAGCATGCGCCGGCGCAGTCGCGCGAGAAACTCCTGCGCATGCTGGACCGCAACGTCCAGTCGCTGCGCCATCTGCTGGATGACGTGACGGAGCTGGCCAAGCTGCACGCCGGGCGCGAGCATCGCCAGCTGACCTCCTTTGACGCAGCCGAGGTGATCACCCATCTGTGCGAGGGACTGCAGGCCCTGGCCAACGATCGCGGCCTGTACCTGCACCTGCAGGGGCCGGGGACGATGCCGGTGGAAGGCGATGCCTTGAAACTGCGCCGCATCGCGCAGAACCTGATACTCAACGCGCTCAAGTACACCCAGGAGGGCGGTGTCACGGTGAAGTGGGCTCTGGGCGATGGGGAGGACCGGCGCCGCTGGATGCTCTCCATCGGGGACACGGGCCCTGGCATGGCGCCTGCGGCGCCTTTGGTTGCCGCCCTCAAGCAGGCCACGGACATGGACCCTTCGGGCCACCTGGGGACGGCGGCGTCCGGGGAGGTCCGCACCGGGGGCGCGCCGCAGCAAGGCGGTGCGGCGGCCAGCTACCGCAGCGGCGCAGGCGAGGGGATCGGCCTGTCCATCGTCAAGCGGCTGGCGGAATTGCTGGACGCCACGATCGAGGTGCAGTCGGCCGCGCAGACCGGCACGACCTTTCTTCTGTTGTTTCCGCTGCGATATGCCGACGAGTGACCGATAGCCGGGCCAGAGGATGAAAAAACGGGCACACAGGCCCGTCGTTTCGAGTGCGGGGTGCGGCCTGTGCCGCCGCCCCTGAGTCCGATGCTCAGGACTCTTCGTCCATCTGCGACTGCAGGTAGTTCTGGATGCCGACCTTGTCGATCAGGTCCAGCTGGGTTTCGAGGTAGTCGATGTGCTCCTCGGTATCGTCCAGGATCTTTTGCAGCAGGTCGCGCGAGACATAGTCGCGCACGCTTTCGCAGTGGGCGATGCCGTCCTTGATGGTCTGCTGCGCGGTTTTCTCGCTGCTCAGGTCGCAAGCCAGGGCTTCGGGCACGTCCTCGCCGACTTGCAGCTTGCCCAGGTCCTGCAGGTTGGGCAGGCCGTCGAGCACGAAGATGCGGTCCATGAGCCAGTCGGCGTGCTTCATCTCGCCGATGGACTCCTTGTATTCCTTCTTGGCCAGCCTGTCGAAGCCCCAGTGCTTGTACATGCGGTAGTGCAGGAAGTACTGGTTGATGGCCGTCAGCTCGTTCTTGAGCTGGGCTTGCAGCCAGGTGATGACTTGTGCGTCGCCTTGCATGGGGAACTCCTTTGTTGTACGTGGGGGACCGCGCCGATCGCCGGCCGCTATAGGGGTGGATTGTCTAGGGTTTCTGCGTCAGATCAAGCAAACCCCTGTTATCGCGCATTGGCTGCTTATGAGGCGCGTTCTCGTTTGCGGGCCGGCTGCCGACGCGGCTGCGGGGTTGCTGCATTGCCTTGTCATATTTCGGCCCAAAATAGCCTCTTCAGGCCGGTGGCAGGCTGGTCAAGCCCGCAGGCCTGGAGACCAAGGATGTTCACATAGTTTTTGGCAATCGGATAAATTCAATCAATTCATTGGATCAATCGATTGCCTGGGCCTAGACTTCGTCCTGTGTTCACTCACCAACCACAAAGGAAACAGCAATGTCCGTGATCAACACCCAAATCAAGCCCTTCAAGACGCAGGCCTTCAAGAATGGCAAGTTCATCGAAGTGACCGAAAAGGACGTCCTGGGCAAGTGGGCCGTGTTCTTCTTCTACCCCGCTGACTTCACCTTCGTGTGCCCCACCGAACTGGGCGACGTGGCCGACCATTACGACGAACTGCAAAAGCTGGGCGTGGAAGTCTTCTCCGTGTCCACCGACACCCACTTCGTGCACAAGGCATGGCACGACACGTCGGACACCATCCGCAAGATCAAGTACACGATGCTGGGCGACCCCACCTGGGAAATCAGCAACAACTTCGAAGTCCTGCGTCCCGGCCAGGGCCTGGCTGACCGCGGCACCTTCATCGTCGATCCCGATGGCGTGATCCAGGCCGTGGAAATCACCGCCGAAGGCATTGGCCGCAACGCCGTCGATCTGCTGCGCAAGGTCAAGGCTGCCCAGTACGTCCGCAACCACCCCGGTGAAGTCTGCCCCGCCAAGTGGGAAGAAGGCGACAAGACCCTGGCTCCCTCGCTCGACCTGGTCGGCAAGATCTAAGCGGTACACCGCTTCCTGTTCACAGTTGAACTGTTGAAGACGCCCGGGTGCCTGGCGCCCGGGCTTTTTTTTCCGAAAATTCGTATTTCCCTAGGAGTCCGACATGCTTGACAACAACCTGAAAGCCCAATTGCAGGCCTACCTGGAGCGCCTGCAGCGTCCGGTGGAGCTGGTGGCTTCGCTGGATGACAGCCAGGGTGCGCGCGAGCTGAAGGAACTGCTGCTGGAAATCCGCGAGCTGAGCGACAAGATCACCGTCGTCGAGCACAACGACGCCGAGGTGCGCAAGCCCTCGTTCCTGATCACCAATCCCGGCGTGGACAGCGGCGTGCGTTTCGCAGGCGTCCCCCTGGGCCATGAATTCACCTCGCTGGTGCTGGCCCTGCTGCAGGTCGGCGGCCATCCGTCCAAGGAATCGGCCGAGCTGCTGGAGCAGGTGCGCAATATCGACGTGCCGCTGCACTTCGAGACCTATTACTCGCTGTCCTGCCACAACTGTCCCGACGTGGTGCAGGCGCTGAACCTGATGTCCGTGCTCAACCCCAAGATCAGCCATACCGCCATCGACGGCGGGCTGTTCCAGAAGGAAGTCGAGCAGCGCGAAGTCATGGGCGTGCCCACCGTCTTTGTGAACGGCGAGCGCTTCGGCCAGGGCCGCATGGAGCTGGCCGAGATCGTGGCCAAGGTCGATACCGGCGCCGCTTCGCGTGAAGCGGCCAAGATTTCCGCCAAGGATGCCTTCGACGTGCTGATCGTCGGTGGCGGCCCGGCCGGCGCGGCGGCTGCCATCTATGCGGCACGCAAGGGCATCCGCACCGGCATTGCCGCCGAGCGCTTCGGTGGCCAGGTGCTGGACACCGTGGACATCGAGAACTTCATCTCGGTCTCCAAGACCGAAGGCCCGCAACTGGCCGCCGCCATGGAGCGCCATGTGCGCGACTACGAGGTGGACATCATGAACCTGCAGACGGCGTCCAAACTGATTCCGGCTGCCACGGAAGGCGGGCTGATCGAGGTGCAGACCGCCTCGGGCGCCAGCCTCAAGGCCAAGACCGTCATCCTCTCGACCGGCGCGCGCTGGCGCAACATGAACGTGCCCGGCGAGGACAAGTACCGCACCAAGGGCGTGACCTACTGCCCGCACTGCGACGGTCCCTTGTTCAAGGGCAAGAATGTGGCCGTCATCGGCGGCGGCAACTCGGGCGTGGAAGCGGCCATCGACCTGGCCGGCATCGTGCGCAGCGTGACGCTGCTGGAGTTCGCCAGCGAGCTCAAGGCCGACGCCGTGCTGCAAAAGAAGCTGCGCAGCCTGCCCAACGTCACGGTCATCCTCAACGCCCAGACCACCGAGGTCAACGGCGATGGCAAGAAGGTCACCGGCCTGACCTACAAGGACCGCACGACGGAAGAGGTCAAGACCGTGGCGCTGGAAGGCATCTTCGTGCAGATCGGCCTGCTGCCCAACACCGACTGGCTCAAGGGCACGGTGGAGCTGACACGCTTCGGCGAGATCGTGATCGACGCCAAGGGCCACACCAGCGTGCCCGGCGTGTTCGGCGCAGGCGACTGCACCAACGTGCCGTACAAGCAGATCATCATCGCTGCCGGTGCCGGCTCCACGGCTGCGCTGTCGGCCTTCGACCACCTGATCCGCCACTGACCAGCCATTGACCAGTTGCTGCTCCGCCATGGTGCGGAGCAAGCCGGAGAAAGGGCTCGGATGCCATGGCATCCGGGCCCTTTTTTCATCGCCCGACCAGTGGCAGAAGGCCTGGCGCAGCAAGGGGAGGGCGGGGGCTGTTTTTCATGCCCGCGTCTTCAGGCGCGGGCCTTGTCGCTGTGGGTGTCGCACAGATAGCTGCCTGGCGGCGCGCGGCTCCAGCAGGGTTTGTTCCGGGGCCCATGCGCCAGATCAAACCAATAAATGAGAACTATTCGCATATAATTTTTCTTCATCCAGCCAGCACATGACGCGCCAACGGCTGGCGGGCCACCCGCCAGCCGCTGCAAGCAGAAGCCAGCTCTCGCACATCCATGTTGATCAGAGAGAGAGGGCTTCGCAATGGCTTACGACTTCGCAATGCAATCAAGCGCCCGGCGGGCGCGTCATCCCCTGGCCGCCGCCTGTGCGCTGCTGTGCGCCTCCGCTGCCCTGGCGCAGGAGCCGGGGCAGGCCGCCGCAGACGCCGCAAACGTTGCAAATGCCGGAGATGCCGACACGCAATTGCTGGCGCAGGCCGCGTCCGGGGCACGGACCCGCGCCCCGGCCCTCAAGGAGATGGTGATCAGCGCTTCGCGCGAAGTGCAGGACCCTGACACCCTGCCCATGAGCATCGACGTGATCGACGCCGGCCGCATGGAACGCGAGCAGGCCAGCGACATCCGCGAGATGGTCAACCTGCTGCCCAATGTCGAAGTGCCGCGCGCCCCGGCCCGCTTCTCGCTGGCGGCCTCGTCGGCCGGGCGTGACCAGAACAGCGGCTTCAACATCCGTGGCCTGGATGGCAACCGCGTGCTCATGCTGGTCGATGGCGTGCGCCTGCCGCGCAGCTACAGCTTCAGCGCCAACAGCTTCGGCCGCGACTACCTGGATCTGGGCCTGGTGCAGCGCGTGGAAATCCTGCGCGGCTCCACGCCCGCGCTGTATGGATCGGACGGCATGGGCGGCCTGGTCAACTTCGTGACCGTGCAGCCGGACGATCTGCTGGGCAAGGACAAGCGCATCGCCGGCCGCGTGGCTGCCGGCTACGACGGCTCGGACAACGGCCGCAAGCTGGGCGCCACCGTGGCGGGCCGTGCCAGCCCCGAATGGGCATGGCTGCTGTCGGCGGGCCTGGGCCGCTCGCACGCGCTGGAGAATATGGGCACGAACAACGTGACGGGCGCGGCGCGCACCACGCCCAATCCCGAGAAAGACCGCAGCGAATCGCTGATGGGTCGTCTGGTCTTCACGCCCAGCGCCGTGCAAAAGCATGTCTTCACCTTCGAGAACGTGGACAAGCGCGCCGACTACGCCCTGCTGTCCGCGCGCTCGGCCACCGTGGCCAATTCCGACTCGCGTACCGACATGAAGCGCTGGCGGGCCAGCTGGCAGGGCCAGTGGCAGCAACTGGGCACGGCGCTGGCCGACGAACTGCAGCTGATGGCCAGCTACCAGAAGTCCGACGCGCGCGAATTCGTCACCGAGACGCGCATCGGCCTGCCCTACCGCGAGCGCGACGTGACCTATGACGAGGACGCGATCCAGCTGCACGCCCAGGCCAGCCGCCTGCTGCGCTGGAGTTCTTCGGCCAGCGGCAAGTTCACCTACGGGCTGGACTACCTCCGCAACAAGGTGGTCAACGCGCAAAACGGCATCACGCCGCCCGTGGGCGAGAGCTTCCCGCTCAAGCGCTTCCCCGACACCACCGAAAGCGCCACCGCCCTGTTCGCCCAGGCCGAACTGCACAGCGGCCCCTGGAGCGTGACCCCGGGCCTGCGCGCCGAGCACTACAGCATCAAGCCCCGGCAGAACGGCTTTGTGCCCACCGTGGTCAGCAACTCCGACTCCGCGCTCTCGCCCAAGCTGGGCGTGATGCTGCAGGCCAGCCCGGTCTGGTCCGTCTATGGCAACTATGCGGCAGGTTTCCGGGCGCCCAATGCCGGCCAGATCAACGCCTTCTTCGAGAACCCGGTGGCGTTCTACCGCAACATCCCCAACCCCAATCTGCGGCCAGAAAAGAGCCAGACCTTCGAGCTGGGCCTGCGCGGGCGCATGGACAGGCTGCGCCTGGACGCCGCCGTGTTCACGGGGCGCTACAAGGACTTCATCGTCGACCAGCAACTGGTTGCGGGCCAGCCCGGCAACGCGGCCAACCCCGCCATCTACCAGTCCATCAACGTGGGCCGTGCCCGCATCAGCGGCTTCGAACTCAAGGCCGATTACGACTGGGGCCGCTGGGCCGGCGGCGACTGGCAGACGCGCCTGGCCTACGGCTATACCGACGGCAAGGACACGCAGTCCGACAAGCCGCTGGACACCATCTCGCCCCAGCAACTGGTGCTGGGCGTGCGCTATGAGCGCTCTGCCGTGGGCGTGCAGTTCAACGTCTCGCACTGGAGCGGCAAGAAGGCCGGCGACGTGTCCAACGGCAGCGCCGCCTGGCTCAGCCCCTCGGCCACCGTCGCCGACCTGAGCGCCCAGTGGCGCATACGCCCCGACCTGCGCCTGAACGCCGGCATCTACAACCTGACCGACAAGAAGTACTGGCGCTGGGCCGATGTGCGCGGTCTGGCTGCCAGCACGGCGATTGCCGACGCCTACAGCCAGCCCGGCCGCCATGTGCGGGTGTCGATGGTCAAGGATTTCTGAAGCATGCGCCTGTGGCGCGGGCGCATGCATGTGCAACGCTGCCAACTGAAACGCAAGGAGAACCCCATGCATCCATCCAAGAGTGAGAGCCTTGCCCAGGACGAGGAATACCTGCTGCCCGAGAACGAGGCCGCGCTGGCTGCCACGCTGGCCCTGATGACCGGCTTCGGCCACGGCTGCTGCGACACCCATAGGCCGGCCATGGCCGCCCGGGTGGCCGAGCAGCTCGAAAACCTGGCCTGCGCGGGCGGCTTGTCCCATGACATGCGCGCCCTGCTGGGGCGGCTGCAGCAACGCTGGCAGGCGGTGGCCGATGCGGGCGCGCCATCGCGCTCGCACCGCGCCGTGTCGGGGGCCGGAGTGTCCCTGCCTGGAGCCCATGCAGCCCAGCCGGTGCCCCATGCGCTTTGGCACGCACCGCTGGACACCCTGCAATGAGCAGCGCCGTCCACCATGCCGAGGAGGGCGGGCTCCTGATTCCCGTCGATGCTCCCGCAGTCCGGCAGCGCTTTGCGCGGGTGCGCCAGGGTGGCCTGCGCGCCAAGGAGGCCTCCGATTCCCTGGGCCTGCCGGAAGGCGCGGCCATTGCCGCGCATGCGGGCCAGCATGAGGGCAGCCTCCAGGCCGTGCCGCTGCGCGCCGAATGGCTGGCCATCCTGAAGGGCTTGCAGGACTGCGGCCCCGTGATGGCGCTGACGTGCAACGAGTCCACGGTCCACGAAAAGACCGGGGTCTACCAGAAGCTTTCGGCCAACGGCGGCGTGGGCCTTGCCCTGGGCCGCGACATCGACCTGCGAATGTTCTTTGCCCAATGGCATGCCGGCTATGCCGTGACCGAGCAGCCTGCCCAGGCCGGCAGGCCAGCCATGCGCAGCCTGCAGTTCTTCAATGCGCAGGGCCGTGCCGTGCACAAGGTCCATGCGCGCGAGTCCACCGACCTGCAGGCATGGGAGGCGCTGGTGCAGCGTTTCGCCGAGCCCAGCGCTGGTTACCTGTTCCGCCATGCCCGCCCGCGTGCGCTGCCGCAGGCCGACGAGGCCATCGACGTGCCCGGCCTGAGCACTGCCTGGGCCGCCATGCAGGACACGCATGAATTCTTCGATCTGCTGCGCCGGTTTGGCGCCGAGCGCCAGCAGGCCTTCCGCCTGGTGCCCGGCCATTGCGCGCGGCTGGCGCCCGAGTCCGTGGCCCAGTTGCTGGGCGATGCGGCCGTGGACGGCCTGCCCATCATGGTCTTCGTGGACAGCGGCGGCTGCATCCAGATCCACACCGGCCCCGTGCACAACATCCAGCCCATGGACACGCCCGGCGGCGCGCAGTGGATCAATGTCATGGACCCGGGTTTCAACCTGCATCTGCGCTGCGATCTGATCGCCAGCGTCTGGGCCGTGCAAAAGCCCACGGCCGATGGCGTGGTCACCTCGGTCGAGGCCTTCGATGCCCAGGGCGACCTGATGGCCATGTTCTTTGGCGAGCGCAAGCCGGGCCGGGCCGAGTTGCCCGGCTGGCGCGAACTGGTGGCGGGCCTGCCGCGCCTGGCAGCGCAGGCGCTGGTCTGAGCGGACCAAGGCCCTGAAAAGAAAGATGCGGCCCTGCGTCGGGCCGCGTCAGAGATGCACGGTGGCGGCCACCAGCTTGCCCACCAGCGGACGCACCACCATCACGCAGACAAAGGCCACGGGCATGGCCAGCACATAGGCCTGTATCACGCGCCGCAGGTAGTCGGCGCCCAGGCCGCTGTTGGCGCCGACGATGGCGCAGCACATCAGAAACGCCATGATGGCCGACATGTAGAAGGCAAAGACGATGGGTGCGAAGCGGCGGTGCAGCTTGCGGCTGCGGGGGGCTGCAGGGGAAATGGAGGCAGAGGCAGAGGTAGATGCGGAGGTAGGAGGCATGGACACGGATCCGGTCAGGCCGCTTGTCGATTCGGCGCGGCAAGTGCACGACTGTAGGCAAGGCCCGTGCTGCCGTGTAGAGGGCTGCAGCTTGGTGCACTCGTAAGCTATATTGATGAATTGATTTTTCATCCATAGTTTTTTGTGCCTAATCTGCGTTCCATCGAGACCTTCGTCAAAGCCCTGGAAGGCGGCTCCATCGCCTCGGCTGCGCGCCAGCTGGGCATTTCTCCGGCGGCGGCCAGCCAGAACATCGCCCGGCTGGAGCGTGAGCTGGGCACGCGGCTGATCACGCGCACCACGCGATCCATGGCGCTGACCGAGGCGGGCGAGCGCTATCTGGCGCGCGTGGGCCCCGTACTGCAGGAGCTGGACAAAGCGCAGTCCGACCTGTCCCAACTGCACGGCGAGTTGCAGGGCCGGCTGCGCATCGCCTGCATGGCAGCCTTTGGCCGCCATGTGCTGGCGCCGCTGCTGCCGGCCGTTGCCGCGCAGCATCCCCGGCTGGAGCTGGAGTTGCTGGTGGTGGACCGGCAGGTGGATGTGCTCAAGGAAGACGTGGACATCAGCGTGCGTTACCGCGATGTGCTGGAGCCCGGCATGACCGTGCGCCAACTGGCGGCCGTGCCGCGCGTGCTGTGTGCATCACCGGCCTATCTGCAGGCCCATGGCAGTCCACGGACGGCCCAGGACCTGCTGGACCATGCCTGCCTGCTGTACCGGCGCGAGGCAGATGGCCGTTTCATGCGCTGGCCGTTTTCACGCGACGGCAAGCGCGTGGACCCGCAGCTGCGCGTGACCGCCATCGCCAGCGACGTGGATGCCCTGACCGAGATGGCCGTGGCCGGGGGCGGCATTGTGTGGATCGGCAGCTTCATTGCCCACCGCTACATGCGCGAAGGACTGCTGCAGCCGCTGGCCCTGGGCCCGGCCCGCAAGGGGCAGCTGCATTTCGAGGACACCACGCTGGATTTCTTCGCCTGCTTTCGCGACCGCCAGTACGTGCCGACCAAGGTGCGTGCCCTGGTGGACTACCTGGTCGAGACGCTGCCGCAGCAGCCCATGCTGCGCTGGAACGTACCGGCCTGAGCAGCGCAGGGGAGGCTAGTGCCCCAGGTGCTGGGGCAGCACCTCCTGCAGGATGGTGGTGGCGATTTCCTCGATGGACTTGGTCGTGCTCGACAGCCACGGTATGCCGCTGCGGCGCATCATGGATTCGGCCTCGGCCACCTCGTAGCGGCAATTGACGAGGCTGGCGTACTTGGAGTCGGGCCGGCGTTCGTTGCGGATGCTGGACAGGCGCTGCGGATCGATGGTCAGGCCGAACAGCTTCTTGCGCGAGGGCACCAGGGCGGGCGGCAGCTGCTTGCGCTCGAAATCCTCGGGGATCAGCGGGTAGTTGGCCACCTTGAGGCCGAACTGCATGGCCAGGTACAGGCTGGTGGGGGTCTTGCCGCTGCGCGACACGCCGACCAGGATCACGTCGGCGCCCGTCAGGTCCTGGTGGGTCTGGCCGTCGTCATGGGCCAGCGTGTAGTTGATGGCCTCCATGCGCTCCAGGTATTCCTTGCTCTCGCTGATGTCGGCGAAGCGGCCCACGCGGTGCAGCGATTTCTGGCCCAGCTCCAGCTCCAGCGGCCGCACGAAGGTGCCGAACATGTCGAACACCTTGCCCTTGCACTGGCTCTCGATCAGGTCGAGCATGTCCTGGTTGACCAGGGTGGTGAAGACGATGGGCTTGTGGCTTTCCGACTCGGCCACATGGTTGATCTGGCGCACGGCCTGGTGGACCTTGTCCATGGTGTCCACGAAGGGGATGCGGACCAGGCGCGACTTGGTGTCGAACTGGGCCATGATGGCCGTGCCGAAGGTCTCGGCTGTAATGCCAGTGCCATCGGAGATGACGAAGATGGTGTGGGTGTGCATGGTGGTCGGACTCTGGACAGGGGGGCTGCCGTCGGTTCACGGCAAACGCCTACAATGGCGCCCATTATTCCCAATTTCCCATCCATGCTCGCTGCCGGCCTCCAACCAGAACAGCAAAGCCTCGCGCACGCCTGCGTGGATGGATCGACCGTGCCCGGCTTTGGCAGCCGGGGCGGCGCACGACGGTTTTCAACTTCTGGAGCTTTCCCATGTCTCAACTGTTCGAGGCCACCGCCCTCGTCGTTCCGTTTGAACAACTGAGGATGACCGATGTCGAGTCCGTAGGCGGCAAGAACGCCTCGCTCGGCGAAATGATCTCGCAGCTGCCGCAGGGCGTGCGCGTTCCCACGGGCTTTGCCACCACGGCCCACGCCTTCCGCCAGTTCCTGGCCCACGACGGCCTGGCCGACAAGATCAGCGCCAAGCTGGCCGCCCTGGACGTGGAAGATGTCCGCGCCCTGGCCCAGGTCGGTGCCGAAATCCGTGCCCTGGTCGAGAACCAGCCCTTCCCGGCCGATCTGGAGCAGGCCATCCGCGAGGAATTCGTGCGCCTGCAGGGCGGCAACGAGGCAGCCTCGTTCGCCGTGCGTTCCTCGGCCACGGCCGAAGACCTGCCCGACGCTTCGTTCGCGGGCCAGCAGGAAACCTTCCTGAACGTGGTGGGCATCGAGTCGGTGCTGCACAAGATGAAGGAAGTGTTCGCCTCGCTGTACAACGACCGCGCCATCTCCTACCGCGTGCACAAGGGCTTTGCCCACGACGTGGTGGCCCTGTCGGCCGGCGTGCAGCGCATGGTGCGTTCCGACCTGGGCGCGGCCGGCGTGATGTTCACCATCGACACCGAATCGGGCTTCGAGGAAGTGGTCTTCATCACATCCAGCTACGGCCTGGGCGAGACCGTGGTGCAGGGCGCCGTCAATCCTGACGAGTTCTATGTGCACAAGCCCATGCTCAAGGCCGGCAAGAAGGCCCTGATCCGCCGCAACCTGGGCTCCAAGCTGATCCAGATGGTCTTTGCCTCGCCCGAGGAAAAGGCCGCCAGCGGCAAGCTGGTCAAGACCACCGACGTCGCCCATGAGCTGCGCAATCGCTACTCGCTGTCCGATGAGGACGTGCAGCAGCTGGCCCACTATGCCCTGGTCATCGAGCAGCACTATGGCCGCCCCATGGACATCGAGTGGGGCAAGGACGGCACGGACGGCCAGCTCTACATCCTGCAGGCCCGCCCCGAGACCGTGAAAAGCCAGGCCAAGGGCCAGGCCGAGCAGCGCTACGCCCTCAAGGGCACGGGCAATGTGCTGGCCGAAGGCCGTGCCATTGGCCAGAAGATCGGCACGGGCCCCGTGCGCCTGGTCAATGACATCGCCAACATGGACCAGGTCCAGCCCGGCGACGTGCTGGTGACCGACATGACCGATCCCAACTGGGAGCCGGTGATGAAGCGCGCCTCGGCCATCGTCACCAACCGTGGCGGCCGTACCTGCCACGCGGCCATCATTGCGCGCGAACTGGGCATTCCGGCCGTGGTCGGCTGCGGCAACGCCACCGACCTGCTCAAGGACGGCACCCTGGTCACCGTCAGCTGCGCCGAAGGCGATACCGGCAAGATCTACGACGGCCTGATCGAGACCGAGATCACCGAAGTGCAGCGTGGCGAGATGCCCGCCATCAAGACCAAGATCATGATGAACGTGGGCAACCCCCAGCTGGCCTTCGACTTCGCCCAGCTGCCCAACGAGGGCGTGGGCCTAGCCCGCCTGGAGTTCATCATCAACAACAACATCGGCGTGCACCCCAAGGCCATCCTGGACTACCCCGCCGTCGATGCCGACCTCAAGAAGGCCGTCGAGTCCGTGGCCCGCGGCCATGCCTCGCCGCGTGCCTTCTATGTGGACAAGGTTGCCGAAGGCGTGGCAACGATTGCCGCCGCCTTCTGGCCCAAGCCCGTCATCGTGCGCATGTCGGACTTCAAGTCCAACGAGTACCGCAAGCTCATCGGCGGCAGCCGCTACGAGCCCGAGGAAGAGAACCCCATGCTGGGCTTCCGTGGCGCCGCGCGCTACATCTCCGAGGACTTCGGCGAGGCCTTCCGCATGGAGTGCGAGGCACTGCGCCGCGTGCGCGAGGACATGGGCCTGACCAACGTGCAGATCATGATTCCCTTCGTGCGCACGCTCAAGCAGGCCGAGCGCGTCACCCAGCTGCTGGCGGCCAACGGCCTCAAGCGCGGCGACAACGAACTCAAGCTCATCATGATGTGCGAGGTGCCCTCCAACGCCATCCTGGCCGACGAGTTCCTCGAGTTCTTCGACGGCTTCTCCATCGGCTCCAACGACCTGACCCAGCTGACGCTGGGCCTGGACCGCGACTCCGGCCTGGAGCTGCTGGCTGCCGACTTCGACGAGCGCGACCCCGCCGTGCGCAAGATGCTGTCGCGCGCCATCAAGGCCTGCCTGGACCAGGGCAAGTACGTGGGCATCTGCGGCCAGGGCCCTTCGGACCACCCGGACTTCGCCCAATGGCTGGCTGACGAAGGCATTGCCTCCATCTCGCTGAATCCCGACAGCGTGGTCGCCACCTGGCAGCGCCTGGCGCAGTAAGGGCTGGCAGCGTCGCCATGCATACGCCGAAAGCGCACTTGCATGACGACGCGGTCGGGGGACCGTCCGAAGGCGAGACCTTCGCCCCCGACCTGCACGACATCCGCCATCTGTGGCTCAAGGCCGTGCTGTTCGCGGTCTGGGTCGCCGTCTCCTTTGGCGCCTGCTACTACGCGCGCGACCTGCAGGCGCTGATGCCGGACTGGCCGCTGGCCTACTGGTTCGCGGCCCAGGGGGCAGTCCTGATGTTCCTGGCCATCGTCATCGTCTATTGTCTGTCCATGGACCATTTCGAGCGCCGCGAGGCCCGGGCCGCTTTTGCGACGGCACCGGCTCCCGCATCCCCATCGGCCGATACGCAACCGTCCGCACCGCCATCGCCTCCTGGCCATGGCTGAGCGCGCCCCGCTGACGGCGGCCTCCCACTCTTCCCACTGGCGGCTGCACCGCATCGTGGCCCTGTACACGCTCGGCGTGCTGGGTTTTCTGGCCCTCATGTTCTGGGCCGAGCAGCAAGGCCTGTCGCGCCACTGGATAGGTCCCATCTTCCTGTTCTTCACCGTCATGGTCTATGCGGCCATCGGCGTGTACCTGCGCACCAGCGACCCCGAGGAGTACTACGTCGCGGGCCGGCGCATTCCGCCCTTCTACAACGGCATGGCGGCTGCGGCGGACTGGGTCAGCGCGGCCTCGTTCATCAGCCTGTCGGGGGCGCTGTACCTGCAGGGCTTTGCCGGCGTGCCGGGCCAGGCCGGCGGACTGGCCTACCTGCTGGGATGGACGGGCGGCTTTTGCCTGGTCGCCATGCTGATCGCGCCGCACCTGCGGGCGATGAAGCTCTACACCATTCCCGATTTCTTCCAGCAGCGCTACGGCGGGCGCTGGCCGCGCGTGATCGCGGCGCTGGCGGCCGTGATCTGCTCGTTCACCTATGTGGTGGCGCAGATCTACGGCGTGGGGCTGATCGCCTCGCGGCTGACGGGCGTGCAGTTCGAGATCGGCATCATGCTGGGCCTGGGCGGCGTGCTGCTGTGCTCCTTCCTGGGCGGCATGCGCGCCATCACCTGGACCCAGGTCGCGCAGTACGTGGTGATCCTGCTGGCCTTTCTGATCCCCGTGTCCTGGCTGGCCTACCGGCAGATGGGCAATCCCGTGGCGCCGCTGGCCTATACGGCCCAGCTCAGCCAGATTGCAGAGATGGAGCAGCGCCTGCTCGACTCGCCGGCCGAGCAGGAGGTGATCGCCGCCTACCGCCTGCGCGCCGAGGTGCTGGAGGACAAGCTCAAGGACGTGCCGCGCGTTCTGGCCGCCGAGCGCCATGCGCTGGCCGAGCGCATACGCGATCTGCGCACGCGCAGCGGCGATATCGGCGCCATCATGGCCGCCAGCCGCGAACTGGCCGCCATGCCGCGCGATGAAGCGGCCGCGCGCGCGCTGTGGACACGCCAGCTGCAGGAAATGCGCGAGCGCGAGAAGCCGCTGGGCGGCATCCCGCTGCACAGCCTGCCATTCGCCGGCAACCCCGATGGATCGCCCCAGGAGCAGCAGATCTACGAGGACAGCCGGCGCAACTTCCTGGCGCTGATGTTCTGCCTCATGGCCGGCACGGCCGGCCTGCCGCACCTGCTCACGCGCTACTACACGGCGCCCTCGGTGTCGGGGGCGCGGGCCTCGGTGGGCTGGACGCTGTTCTTCATCGGCGTGCTGTACATGAGCGCGCCGGCCCTGGCCGTGCTGGTCAAGTTCGAGGTCATGAACAACCTCGTGGGCATCCGCTTTGACGAGCTGCCCAACTGGATGGCGCAGTGGGCCAGGGTGGATGCCTCCTTGCTGGCCGTGGAGGATGTCAACGGCGACGGCGTCCTGCAGTTCGGCGAGATCCGCATGGGCGCCGACCTCATCATGCTGGCCACGCCCGAGCTGGGCGGCATGCCCTACGTGGTCTCCGGCCTGGTGGCGGCCGGCGGCCTGGCTGCGGCGCTGTCCACGGCCGATGGACTGCTGCTGACCATCAGCAACGCGCTGGTGCGCGACCTGTACTTTCGCGAGCGCCGCCGCCGCGCCTCGCCCGAGCAGCGCGTGATCCTGTCCAAGTTCGCGCTGCTGGTGATGGCGCTGTCGGCCGCCTTCGTGGCCTCGCGCCGTTCCTCGGACATCCTGCCCATGGTCACGGCATCGTTCTCGCTGGCGGCCTCGGCTTTCGTTCCGGCCATGGTGCTGGGCATCTTCTGGCGTGGCACCACGCGCCGGGGGGCCGTGGCCGGCATGCTGGCCGGGCTGGGCGTCACGCTGTACTACATGGTCTCGCATGTGCCGGCACTGCAGCCCGTGCTGCCCGAAGCACTGCACGCGCGCCTGTGGTGGGGCATACAGCCGATTTCATCGGGCGTCTTCGGCGTGCCGGCCGGCCTGCTGGTGACCTGGCTGGTCAGCTGCCTGGACCCGCGCCGCCGGGCACCGGCGCGTTCCGTGCCCGCAAAAGCGTCCTGACGGCAGAGGCCGCCGGGCGGGAGGATGGCCATTTTCTGCCCCGTTTTTGCGCTTTTGGCAGATCTGGATCATTGCCGGCCCCACTGAAGCCCGTGCGTGCTGGAAAACCCGCTTTTGGGAGCCGGAGGCTCATGACACGCTGCGAGCCGTGTCCGATCCGATCCCTTGCAGAGAATCCCGCCCGCCATGCATTTTGTGAAAACGTCCGCCGGCCAACAGGCATTCAAGGAACGCCATGCCGATCTCTCGCCCCGGTTGCGCTCGGCCTTTTTGCTGTTTGACGGGCAACGCAGCCTGGCGCAGGTGCTGCAGGCCGTTGCCGGCATGGGCGTGACGCAGGACGAGATTCTGGCGCTGGTGGAGCGCGAATGGCTGGCACCGCGCGACGCGGCCGAACCCCGGCTGGGCGTGGTGGCCGTCGCGGTGCCTTCGGTCCCTGCCGCGCCTGCTGCAGCGGCTTCGTCCACGGATTCGGCAGGCGATGCCCCCGCGCAGTCCGAGCCATCGCTGGCCTTGCGCTATCGCAACGCCTATCCGCTGGCCGTGGCCATCACGGCCAACCTGGGCCTGAAGGGGTTCCGGCTCAACCTTGCCGTGGAAGCGGCCATGGGCTACGACCAGCTGGTGGCGCTGGCACCGCGCCTGCGCGAGGCGGCCAGTCCTGCCAGCTACCTGCCGCTGCACGAGGCGCTGTTCGGCAAGGCACCTTGAATGAGGAATGGCCCGCACGCTCGCCGAGGGTGCGCTTTTCATCTTGGGGCGGCCCGGCAATGAAAAAGGGCAAGGCGCCTTCGCACCTTGCCCTTGCATGAACCTGTGTGTGCAGGCTCAGACGGCCAGCAGCTCCACGTCGAACTTCAGCGTGGCGTTGGGGGGGATCACGCCGCCGGCGCCGCGGGCGCCATAGCCCAGTTCGGCCGGGATGATCAGGGTGCGCTGGCCGCCCACCTTCATGCCTTGCACGCCTTCGTCCCAGCCCTTGATCACCATGCCGCCGCCCAGGGGGAAGACGAAGGGATCGTTGCGGTCCTTGCTGGAGTCGAACTTGGCGCCCTGCACGCCGTTGTTGTAGAGCCAGCCCGTGTAGTGCACGGTCACGCTGCGGCCGCGCTGGGCTTCGGCGCCGTCGCCCACGACGGTGTCTTCATACTGCAGGCCGGATGCGGTGGTGGTGAAAGCCATGGTGGTATTCCTTGAGAGAGAAACGGTAGGGGGAAAGGAGACGACCCGGCGGGCCGGTGGCCCTGCGCGGGAAGAGGCCGTGGCGCCTGGTGCCGCGCCCGGCCTGACATCACTTCTTGGCGCGCGCGGCCACCCAGCGGTTGGCAAAGGCCTGCACATCGGACAGGCGCTTGAGCAGGTCCTGGCCGGCCAGCGTCACGGTGTAGCCGTCGGAGCCATGCTCCAGCAGCCCGCACTCGCGCAGCTCCTTGATGCGGGTGTTCAGCGTGTTGGGCGTGATGCCGCCCACGCTGTCTTGCAGCAGTCGAAAGGTCTGAGGATGGCCGTCACGCAGCGCCCACAGCACGCGCAACGCGTAGCGGCATTCGAGTTTCTCGAACAGCTGGTTGATGGCGGCGTTTTCCTTGGAGCTCATGACGCTTCTCCTTGCGCAATGGTGTGGGTGAGCCGGCGGGTGCGTCCGGGTGGGACGCGCGCCGAGCCAAGTCCCGGGGAACTATAGCTCTGGATCCATTCTGCTACAAGTTTGGTAGCTCAAAACCCACAGCGGCAATGCCCCACGCTAGAGGAATACGCGTATGACCAAGCCAGTGTTGCAGGCCCGCCACGTGGCTTGCCCGCTGCGCGGCGGTTTCTCAGCTCTTGAGTTTGAGCAGATAGGTCATCACGCTGGCCGTGGTGTGCTCCAGCTCCAGAAAGCCGTTGAAATCGCGGCCCGCCTGCCAGGAAGGCTCCCAGCGGTTCTGGCGCAGGGCGCGTTGCCAGCTCTCGTGCTGTGTGGCCTGCTCCACGGCGCCCAGCAGGGCCTGGGCACGTGCGGCGCTGACCTGCTTGCCGGTGAAGACGGCGCGCCAGTTGGCCATGTCCGCATCCAGCCCCTGCTCGCGGAACGAGGGCAGGCCGAACAGGCTGCGGCGCGAGGACACGCCGATGGCGCGCAGCTTGCCGCTGGCCAGCGCCTCGCTGAACTCGCTGTAGCCGGACACGCCCATGCGCGCATCGCCCTTGAGCAAGGCCTCCACCACCTGGGCGCCGCCCGGAAAGGGCTTGTAGACCAGTTGCTCGGGCGCCGCCTTGGCCGCGCGCGTGAGCAGGCCGGCGAACATGTGGTCCACGCCGCCTGCCGAGCCTCCCGCAAACGACTGGTGGGCCAGGTCGCTGCGCAGCGCGGCCACCAGGTCCTTGGCATTGCGGATGGGGGAGTCGGCCGGTACGGCCACGACCAGGTAGTCGCTGGTCAGGCGGGCAATCGGCTGCACATGCGACATGTTGACAGCCGGCTTTTGCAGTGCCACCGCACCGACCATCACCATGCCGCCTATCAGCAAGGCGTCGGGGTCCTTGCCATGGCGCTCGGCAAACTGGGCCAGGCCGATGGTGCCTCCCTTGCCGCCCACGTTTTCATACTCCACGCGCTCGGCCGCGCCGCTGGCCACGAGGGCCGCGCCCAGCGCGCGGCCGGTCTGGTCCCAGCCGCCGCCGGCATTGGCCGGAATGACGATGCGTAGGCTGGTCGCCACGCGCGCGGCGCCTGCCCCTGCGGCGCGCGGCGCATGGCCTGCAGGCGGTGCAGTGGGCGGCGCGGCATGGGCCAGCGGAGAGCACAGCATGGCCAGGGCAGCGCCCTGGGCCAGCATCTGGCGGCGGTTCTGGCGCGTGCCGTCAGCGGCAGGGGTGGCGTCGGCGGCGGTTTGCGAAAAGCTCGGAAGGCGCATGCAGTCTCCAATCGGGTTCGCGCGCCATTGTGGGCGCAAATGAATCAGAAAGGCGGATTATGTAAGCATATGCGTCAGCTGGCTGACATAACGCAGGCTGCCTGGGGGCCTGGGGGCCTGGGGGCCTGGGGGCCTGGGTGCCAGATGCGTCAGGTGCAGGCCAACCGACGGTGCATCGCTGTCCCGGGATGCGCGGCGGCTCGCCCGTCCCGGGGGCAAGGAGCGGAAATGGAGCGCCGTGACACAGATGTCGATTAAGCCGGTAAAGCTTGTGTAAATGCGATCAATTCTTATTTGTGGGCGGTAGAATCCCCGGGCCTTTCCTTTCCTGGGCTCCCGTGCCCGCCATCCGTGATGGTTGACGCCGCGTGGCGCTGCCGCCTTTTTCTGTTGCGATGACATCCCCCAAACCGGACCCTCGGCGCCGTTCCTACTGGCTCAAGACACTGCACGAGTGGCACTGGGTCAGCTCCGCGCTGTGCCTGATCGGCATGCTGCTGTTCGCCGTCACGGGGTTCACGCTCAACCATGCGGGGCAGATCGAGTCCAGGC
Source organism: Delftia sp. ASV31 (assembly GCF_016428765.1). NCBI lineage: Bacteria > Pseudomonadati > Pseudomonadota > Betaproteobacteria > Burkholderiales > Comamonadaceae > Delftia > Delftia sp. ASV31. The sequence continues at coordinate 34,538 of NZ_JAELTK010000032.1, read as the reverse complement.
CGCGCATCGTGCGGGGCGAGGCGGCATTGCCCGATGCGCTGCGCGTGCAGTTGGTCCAGCAGCAGGCCAGCCAGCCGCGCGACCGGGCGCCCGTGCCTGCGCCGTTTGCGGACTGGGTGCGCGGCCAGTGGGGCCTTGAGGCCGAGGGCCGCGAGGCCGAATGGACGGCCGACGAACTCTATGTCTCCCTGCCACGCCCCGGCGGCGATGCCTGGGTGCGCGTTGCCCTGGCCGATGGCGAGGCCGAATACGAGCGCACCGACCGGGGCTGGATCGCCTATCTGAACGACCTGCACAAGGGCCGCAACACGGGCGCCGCCTGGAGCTGGTTCATCGACATCTTTGCCGCAGCCTGCCTGGTGTTCACCGTCACGGGCCTGTTCATCCTGAAGATGCATGCAGGCAACCGCCCCTTCACCTGGCCCATGGTCGGCATGGGGCTGGTGATTCCCATGCTGCTGGCCCTCCTGTTGATCCACTGAGAACCGAAAGAGCCTTGCCAATGAATCCGCACTTCTCTCTGCGCTACACCATGGCGCTTGGCGCCTGCCTGGGCGCGGTCCCGGTCTTTGCCGCCGGCCTGAACGTGGGCGTGGAAATTCCGCGCCTGGATGTCGCCGAATACCACCGCCCCTACGTGGCCGTGTGGATCGAGCGCGCCGACGCCTCGGTGGCCTCCACGCTGTCGGTCTGGTACGACGTGAAGATGCGCAATGCCGAAGGCACGAAGTGGCTCAAGGACATGCGCCAGTGGTGGCGCCGCACGGGCCGTGACCTGACGTTGCCGATCGATGGCGTGACCAGCCCCACGCGTCCCGTGGGCAAGCACCAACTGAGCTTCACCGAAGGCGCCAATCCCTTCGCCAAGCTGCCGCCCGGTGAATACAAGCTCGTGGTCGAGGCCGCGCGCGAAGTCGGCGGCCGCGAAGTGGTCACCGTGCCCTTCAAGTGGCCCGCGGCCAAGGCCGAGCAACTGAGCGCCAAGGGCAGCAGCGAGCTGGGCGAGATCAGCGTCGAGCTCAAGCCTTGAAATTGAAAGCCGCCGAGGCGCTGTGCGCCTTCCCCCTCACGAGGGGGGCGACGCCATCGCTGCACGTGCCAGACCCATCCACGAACCAAGGAGATTTTTCATGAAGTCCAAGACCCGCTTTGCCGTCCGTCTGGCTGCCAGCCTCGCCATTGCCTGCGGCGCCTTCCAGGCCGCGCAGGCCCACAACCTGTGGCTGCTGCCCTCGACCACGGTGCTGTCCAAGGCCGAATGGATCACGGTGGATGCCGCTGTCTCCAACGACCTGTTCTTCTTCAACCACGTGCCGCTGGGCCTGGACAACCTCGTTGTCTCGGCGCCGGACGGCTCGGCCGTCGCGCCGCAGAATGCCCATCGCGGCAAGCTGCGCAGCGTGTTCGACCTGGACCTGCAGCAAAGCGGCACCTACCGCCTGGCCATCGTCAACGACGGCCTGTTTGCCTCCTGGAAGGACAAGGCCACGGGCCAGAACCGCCGCTGGCGCGGCTCGCCCGAGAAGTTCGCCGCCGATGTGCCCGCCGACGCGCAGGACCTGAAGGTGACCCAGTCCGTGGGCCGCATCGAGACCTTCGTGACCGTGGGCAAGCCCAGTGCCGTCAAGCCTTCCGGCAAGGGGCTGGAGCTGGTGCCCGTGACCCATCCCAACGACCTGGTCAAGGGCGAGAAGGCCACCTTCGCCTTCCATGTGGACGGCAAGCCCGCCGCCAACCTGGAAGTCGTGCTGGTGCCCGGCGCCACGCGCTACCGCGACAACAAGGGCGAGATCAAGGCCACGACCGACGCCAAGGGCGAGTTCAGCGTGACCTGGCCCAGCGCCGGCATGTACTGGGTGGATGCCGATGCCCAGGACAGCAAGACATCGCTGCCCCAGGCCAAGGAGCGCCGCCTGTCCTACGTGGGCACGTTCGAGGTGCTGCCCTGAGCCTTGCGTCCCCACCCGGGGCTCCGTCTGCGCCCGTGCCCGTGCCCGTGGCCGTGCGCGTGAGCTTCGCGCCCGCCCTGTTGCAGGGCAGCGCAGGCCGGGGCCTTGCCGCGCCTGTGCCCACAGGCGCGGCGTCCTTTGCCGTCTCCGGCTACGCGCCGCAGGCCGTGCGGCGGGCAGACCCCGCCGCGCTGCAAACACTCACCGGCGAGGCCATGGGCACGACCTGGAGCGTGCGCCTGCACAACCCGGATTTCCGCCCGCTCGATGAGGCGCACCAGGCCATAGAGGCTGCGCTGGCCCTGGTCGTGCGCCAGATGAGCAACTGGGAAGCCGACTCCGACATCTCGCGCTTCAACCGCGCCGAGCCCGGCAGCTGGCATGCACTGCCGCCCGAATTCTTCACCGTGCTGACCTGCGCACTCGAGTGGGCACAGGCCAGCGGCGGCGCCTGGGACCCTACCGTGGGGCCGCTGGTCGATCTGTGGGGCTTCGGCCCGCGCGCGGCAAAGGCGCGGGGCGCCGGCATCCCCGATGCCGATGCGCTGCGGCGGGTGCGCGAGCGCGTGGGCTACCAGCGCATCGTGCTGGACCTGGCGGGCCTGCGCGCGCTGCAGCCCGGCGCCGTCCATGTGGACTTCAGCGGCATCGCCAAAGGCTATTCGGTGGACCTGGTCGCCGAGCGCCTGCAGGCGCTGGGCCATACCGATTTCCTCGTCGAGGTGGGCGGCGAGCTGCGTGCCTGCGGTCAGCGCCCTGGCAACCAGCCCTGGCGCGTGGCCGTGGCCAGCATGGCGGACCAGTCCACGCCGCTGGCGCTGCCGCTGCGCGACATGGCCATCGCCACCTCGGGCGACCACTGGCATGCCTTCGAGCAGGGCGGGCGCCGCTACTCCCACACCATCGATCCGCGCAGCGGCGAGCCCGTGGCGCATGGCCTGACCAGCGTCACCGTGCTGCATGCCGAATGCATGCAAGCCGACGCCCTGGCCACCGTGCTCACCGTGCTGGGGCCGCGCGAGGGCCTGGACTTTGCCGAGCAGCGCGGCGTGGCGGCGCTGCTGTGCGAGCGCACTGCGCAAGGCCCTGCCATGGCGATGACAACGGCTTTTGCCGCGCTGCTGCCGTGAGCGTTTCCTTCCCTTTTTCCGCCGTGTAGATTTCCGGTCCCTGCCATGACCTTGTCCGAAACCGGGCTGCGCGTACTCGCAGCCGCCGTGCTGGTCCTGCTCTATGCGGCCATGTGCGCCGCCATCTGGTGGCGCGAGCGCCGCCAGCGCATGCGGGCCCGGCAGGAGGCGGCTGCGCTGACCAGCGCACGCGAGGGCGCGCTGCCCCTGCTCGTGGCCTATGCCAGCCAGACCGGCCAGGCCGAGGAACTGGCGCGCGAGACCGCCCGACTGCTGCACACGGCCGGAGAAAGCGTGCACCTGTGCGCCCTGGACGCTGTGGATGCCGACCTGCTGGCGCGCACGCAAAGGGCGCTGTTCATCGCCAGCACCTATGGCGAAGGCGATCCGCCCGACAACGCGGCGCTGTTCCTGGCGCACGCCATGGCCGATGCACGGCCGCTGTCCCATCTGCAATACGGCCTGCTGGCGCTGGGCGACCGGCAGTACGCGCAGTTCTGCGGCTTTGGCCGCGCGCTGGACAGCTGGCTGCGTGCCGGTGGCGCCAGTCCCTGGTTCGAGCGCATTGAAATGGACAACGGCGCGCCGCAGGCCCTGACCGCCTGGCAGCACCAGCTGACCCAGATCAGCAGCCTGGGCGACATGCCGGCATGGGAGCAGCCGGTCTTCAGCGAATGGACGCTGGCCGCGCGCCGGCACATGAACCCGGGCAGCGCAGGCGAGCCGGTGTTCCACATCGAGCTGCAGCCCCCTGCAACGGAGCGCGCGCTGTGGGAGTCCGGCGACCTGGCGCAGGTCTGCATTCCTGCGGACCCGCAGCATCCGCGCGAGTACTCCATCGCCTCCATCGCCCAGGATGGCTGCGTGCACCTGCTGGTGCGCCAGGCGCGGCGCGAGGATGGCTCGCCGGGCCTGGCCTCGGGCTGGCTCACGCAGGGCGCGCCCCTGGGTGCAGCCATCACCCTGCGGCTGCGTGCGCACCGCAATTTCCGGCTGGAAGACAACCTGCAGCGCCCGCTGGTGCTGATCGGCAACGGCACGGGCCTGGCCGGCCTGCGCAGCCACCTGCGCGCGCGTGCTGCGGCGGGCCTGGGTCCCAACTGGCTGCTGTTCGGGGAGCGCAATGCGGCGCACGACCGGCTGTACGGCGACGAGCTTCAGGCATGGTGCGATGGCAGCGTGCTGCAGCGCCTGGACCTGGCCTTCTCGCGCGACCGCAGCGAAGGCGCGCCGCGCGCCTATGTGCAGGACCTGCTGGCGCAGTCCGGCGATGTCTTGCGCCAATGGGTGGCGCAGGGCGCAGCCATCTACGTGTGCGGCAGCCTGCAGGGCATGGCCCAGGGCGTGGACCAGGCGCTGCACGCCGTGCTGGGCGAGGCGCAGATGGAGCTGCTGGTGCGCAGCGGCCGATACCGGCGCGATGTGTACTGAACGCCGCTTGCGCCAGCGCAAAGATGGGCCCGGTTTGCTCCTAGGAACGTAGCATCGGCACGACAGATAAATCCTATTGTGCTCATGAGAATGGAAATGATTCTCAATGTTCATATAATTTCGTTACATATCCCCATCCCATCGCATAACCAATCATTTCAAAGCGAGTTTCACGGGCCCCACAGCCCGTTTTCCGTTTCTGGAGTGTTTGCATGTCGTATCGCGATCTGCGCGGAGTTCTTCCGTCGCGTCCTTCCCATCTGGCCCTTGTGGTGGCTGCCGTCTGCGCTTCGGGCGCCGTCTGTGCACAGACGGCAACAGGCAATGCCGCGCCCGCCACGGAGCTGCGCGAAGTCGTGGTCTCCGCCTCGGGTTTCGAGCAGGACATCAAGGAGGCGCCGGCCTCCATCACCGTCATACCGCGTGAGGAACTGGCCAAGGGCCGCTTCGGCAGCCTGACCGACGCGCTGGAAAGCGTGGAAGGCATCGACGTGGGCGCCCCCGCAGGCAAGACCGGCGGCCTGAACATCAGCATCCGCGGCATGCCCAGCGACTACACGCTGGTGCTCATCGACGGCCGCCGCCAGAACTCGGCCGGCAACGTCACGCCCAACGGCTTTGGCGAGACGCAGACCAGCTTCATGCCGCCCATCGGCGCCATCGAGCGCATCGAGGTCATCCGCGGCCCCATGTCCACGCTCTACGGCTCCGACGCCATGGGCGGCGTGATCAACATCATCACCCGCAAGGTCGGCAAGACCTGGACGGGCAGCGTCAGCGCCGACTACACGCTGCAGGAAGAGTCGGAGTTCGGCGACATCAAATCCGGCAAGTTCTACCTGAGCGGCCCCATCAAGGAGGACCTGCTGGGCCTGTCGATCCGCGGCAGCACGCAGCGCCGGGCCGCTTCGGACATCACCTATGCGGGCGCCAACGGCCAGCCCGCCGTTCCCCTCATGGGCGGCAACCCTGTCAAGTCCGAGATCAACAACCTGGGCCTGCGCCTGGCGCTCACGCCCAACAGGTACCACGACATCACGCTGGACCTGGACTCGGGCCGCCAGACCTATGACAACTCGCGCGGCCAGCTCGGCACGCTGGGGCTGCAGGGCGGCTACGGCCCCGAACAGAAATACAACCGCGACCAGCTCACGCTGGCGCACACGGGCCGCTTCGGCTTCGGAACCTGGGACACCAGCTTCATGGTCAACCGCACCGAAACCATGGGCCGCACCATTCCCCCGGGAACGCCGGGCGCGACACCGGGCGCTGCGCGCACGCTGGAGGTGGAAAGCAAGGTGCTGGACAGCAAGCTGGTCCTGCCCTGGGGCGCCCACCTGACCACGCTGGGCGGCCAGTGGTGGGATGCCGAGATGAAGGACGGCGTGGCGCCGAACAAGTTCGCCTTCACGCAGAAGGCCCTGTTTGCCGAGGACGAGTGGAGCCTGACCGACGCCTTCAAGCTCACGCTGGGCGCGCGCTATGACCGCCACAGCCTCTTCGGCGGCAAGCTCAGCCCGCGCATCTACGGCGTGTGGAATGCCGCGCCGCAGTGGACCGTGAAGGGCGGCATCAGCAACGGCTACAAGACGCCGCGCGTGGAACAGCTGGCGCCCGGCATCAACGGCTTCGGCCAGCAGGGCCGCCTGCCGCTGGTGGGCAGCCCCAACCTCAAGCCCGAAACCAGCCGCACCACCGAACTGGGCGTCTATTTCGACAGCCCCACGGGCTTTGCAGGCAGCGCCACGGTGTTCAACAACGAGTTCAAGGACAAGATCACCAGCGGCCCGGGCCTGATCAACTGCGACTTCGCGGCAGCGCCCAACCGGCCCGGCTGCGTGAGCTTCGGCAACTGGCCCCTGGTGGATGCCTTCGGCCAGTCCATCAACGTGGACGAGGCCGTCACGCGCGGGCTGGAGCTGAGCGCGCGCATGCCGCTGGCGCGCGGCTGGAATGCCAGCGCGAACTACACCTTCACCAGGAGCGAGCAAAAGAGCGGCCCCAACCGCGGCAACCCGCTGAGCGACACGCCCAAGCATGCGCTCAACGCCCGCCTGAACTGGGAGCCGGGTGCCCAGTGGAGCCTGTGGCTGCGTGCCGAATACCGCAGCGAACGCTTCCGCGACCCCGGCACCAGCGCCAGCTCCCAGGCCGCCAAGGCCGCGCTGGGCAACTACAAGCCCTACACGCAGTTCCACCTGGGTGGCAGCTACCGCGTGAGCAAGCAGTTCACCATCAACGCGGCCATCTACAACCTGTTCAACAAGGGTTTCGTGGACTACCAGCCCTACAACGTACCGGGCCAGGTCCAGGGAGCCCTGCTGTTTGGCAACCGCTACGCGAACAGCCAGGAAGGCCGCCGCCTGTGGGTGTCCGCCAACTACGAGTTCTGAGGCGGGTTCCGGGGCGCCTGGCTGGCCTGCACGCGTGACGGGGCCAGCCTGACCAGCACCTGCAGCGTGCGGTTCAGCGGCACGGGCACGCCCAGGGCCTCGCCGCGCCGCACCACGTAGCCGTTCAGGTGGTCGATTTCGCTGGGCTTGCCCAGCGCCAGATCCTGGGCGGTGGACGAGAACTGGCCCGGCATGGTGGCCGGCAGGCCGCGCACGGCAGCGGGCACGTCGCCGGGCAGGGCCACGCCGTCGGCCCTTGCCACGGCGAGGCATTCGGCCACCACGTCGTCCACCACGTGCGCCACGCCGGGCGCCTGCACCAGCGGGCCGTAGGGCAGCTGGCACAGCGCCGACAGCGCGTTGTAGGCGCAGTTGATCACCAGCTTGGCCCACAGCGCGCCGCGCACATCGGGTGATACCTGCACGGCAATGCCCGCCGCGCCAAATTGCCGGGCCACCTGTTCGCTGAGTGCAGAGGGCGCGATGACCAGCTCGCCACGCCCGAAGTGGCGCACATGGCCGGGACCGGCCATGGCCGTGGCCACATAGACCACGGCGGCCGCCACGGAAACGGACGGGCCCAGCACGGCGCGCACTCGCTCGTCGTTGTCCACGCCGTTTTGCATGGTCAGCACCAGGGCGCCCGGCGCCAGGTGCGGCTGCATCTCGCGGGCCGCTTCCTCGGTGGCCGTGGACTTGACGCAGAACATCACCACATCGGCATCGCGCACGGCGCTGGCCTCGGTCGATGCCTGCATGGGTACCTGGATGTCCAGCGCCGCCGTCTCCAGCCGCAGGCCATGCTGCTGCACGGCCTGCACATGGGCGGGACGGCCAATCAGCGTGACCTGGTGGCCGGCGCGTGCCAGCAGTGCGCCGAAATAGCAGCCCACGGCGCCTGCGCCCATGACGGCGATGCGCAGCGGCGCGGTGGGGGAGGAGGGGCTGGCGGAAGAAGCGTCCATGGTGCGAATCGGATAGGCCTTTGATGGCGCCCAGTCTAGCCAGGCTGCCGTCAAGGGCCCATGCTGTCTTCCCTGCCGGGGGGGCACTTTGGACTTCAGGCCGTCCTCATGCCGTGCTCATACCATCCTCATGCCGTCTGCAGGCACAGGTACTTGGTTTCCAGGTATTCCTCGATGCCGTGGCGCGAGCCCTCGCGGCCCAGGCCGGACTGCTTGACGCCGCCGAAGGGCGCGACCTCGTTGGAGATCAGGCCGGTATTGATGCCCACCATGCCGTACTCCAGCGCACGCGATACGCGCCAGATGCGGCGGTTGTCGTTGGTGAACAGATAGGCGGCCAGGCCGTAGATGGTGTCGTTGGCGCGGCGCACCACTTCGTCCTCGTCGTGGAAACGGAACAGCGGCGCCAGCGGGCCGAAGGTCTCTTCCTCGCAGACCCGCATGCTGTCGTTCACATCGGCCAGCAGCGTGGGCTCGAAGAACAGCTTGCCCGGCACCGGGCGCCTGCCTCCGGCCAGCAGGCGTGCGCCCTTGGACAGCGCGTCGGCCACATGGCTTTCCACCTTTTGCACGGCGGCCTCGTTGATCAGCGGGCCATGCGTCACGCCGGGCTCCAGGCCGTTGCCGACCTTGAACTCCGCCATGGCCCGCGCCAGGCGGCGGGCCAGTTCGTCGTGGATGCGGTCGTGCACATAGATGCGGTTGGCGCATACGCAGGTCTGGCCCGCGTTGCGGAACTTGGAGGCCAGGATGCCGGCCACGGCCTGGTCGATATCGGCATCGTCGAACACGATCAACGGCGCATTGCCGCCCAGCTCCAGCGACAGCTTCTTGACCGTGTCGCTGCACTGGCGCATCAGCAGCCGCCCGGTGGCCGTGGAGCCCGTGAAGCTGAGCTTGCGCACCACGGGGCTTTGGGTCAGTGCCTGGCCGATGTCCTGCGGGTGGCCGGTCAGCACCTGGAAGACGCCGGCGGGAATGCCGGCCTCCTCGGCCAGCACGCCCAAGGCCAGGGCGGTGAAGGGCGTGCTTTCGGCCGGCTTGACCAGCATGGTGCAGCCGGCGGCCAGCGCCGGGCCGGCCTTGCGCGTGATCATGGCGGCCGGAAAGTTCCAGGGCGTGATGGCGGCGCACACGCCAATGGGCTGGCGCAGCGTGAGCAGTTGCTGGCTGGCATTGGGGGACTGCAGCAGTTCGCCGTCCACGCGCTTGCCTTCCTCGGCAAACCATTCGATGAAGGAGGCCGCGTAGGCGATCTCGCCGCGTGCCTCGGCCAGGGGCTTGCCCTGCTCCAGGGTCATCAGCCGCGCCAGATCGTCCTGGTGCGCCAGCATCAGGTCGAACCAGCGGCGCAGGATGCCGGCGCGCTGCTTGCCCGTCAGCGCGGCCCAGGCGGGCAGGGCGCGCTGTGCGGCGGCAATGGCGGCTTCGGTCTCGCCGGCCTGCAGGGCGGGCACCTGGCCCAGGCGCTCGCCCGTGGCGGGGTTGAAGACGTCGATGGCGGGGCCGGAGCCCACGGCTCGCCAGCCCTCGGCGAGCAGGCAGGCCTGGCGGAACAGATCGGGGCGTTGCAGTGAAAGACTCATGGTGCGGCAGGGTGTGGCTGGGATGGGGATTCAGGCGGCGACTGGCTGGGACGCGCTCTGGGTGATGGCGCTGTCGATGATGTCCAGGGCCCTGGCGAACAGCGGCTGTGGAATCGTCAGCGGATAGAGAAAGCGGATGGCGTTGCCGTACAGGCCGCAGGTGAGCAGCAGCAGGCCCTGCTCCTGCGCGTGCCGGACGACGGCGGCCACGCGCTGCGCATCGGGCTCGCCGCTGCCGGGAAGGCGGAACTCCACGGCCAGCATCGAGCCCAGGCCGCGCACGTCGGCAATGCCGGCATCCTGCGTCTGCAGGGCTTGCAGGCGCGCGCGCAGCTGGTTGCCCAGTGCATGGGCGCGCTCGCACAGCCGTTCTTCATCGATCACGTCGAGCACGGCATGGGCTGCGGCCACGGCCAGCGGGTTGGCGGCATAGGTGCCGCCCAGGCCGCCGGGGTGCGGCGCGTCCATGACGGCCGCGCGGCCCACCACGCCCGAGATCGGCAGGCCGCCGCCCAGGCTCTTGGCCATGGTGATCAGGTCGGGCTGCACGCCGTAGTGCTCCATGGCGAACAGCTTGCCCGTGCGAGCGAAGCCGGTCTGCACCTCGTCGGCGATCAGCAGCATGCCGTGCTGGTCGCACAGCTGGCGCAGGCCGGTGAACAGGGCGGCAGGCACGGGGTGGAAGCCCCCTTCGCCCTGGACGGGCTCCACGATGATGGCGGCCACGCGCTGCGGGTCCACCGAGGTCTTGAGCAGCATGGCAATGGCGTCCAGCGACTGCTGCACGCTCACGCCCGCCTGCTCGCCGGGGAAGGGCGCGTGGAAGACTTCGCCCGGCATGGGGCCGAAGCCCTGCTTGTAGGGCGCCACCTTGCCCGTCAGTGCCATGCCCAGCTGGGTGCGGCCATGGAAGGCGCCCTGGAAGGCGATCACGGCCGAGCGGCCCGTGGCATGGCGCGCGATCTTGACGGCGTTCTCCACGGCCTCGGCGCCCGTGGTGAAGAAGGCGGTCTTGGCCGGGCCGGCGATGGGCGCCAGCGCATTGATGCGCTCGGCCAGCGCAATCGCGCTTTCGTAGGGAACGATCTGGAAGGCCGTGTGCGTGAAGCGCTCCAGTTGCTGCTGCACGGCCTGGACCACGCGCGGATGGCGGTGGCCCGTGTTGAGCACGGCAATGCCGGCCGCGAAATCGATGTACTGCCGGCCCTCGGCATCGGTCAGCAGGGCGTTGTCGGCCTGCACGGCATGGAAGCCGCACATCACGCCCACGCCGCGCGGCATGGCGGCGTTGCGCCGGTTCTGGAGTTGCTGGTTCGGGGAAGAGGCGGTGGCGCTGGACATGAGAGGGTTCTCCGTTGATGGGGATGCAAGGCTTCCCGTTATAGTGGCCATTGGTTCCATGACTGGAGCCATCTTTTGAAAAGATGGTGGTGCCAATTGAGCGCGCCTCCACCTCCAGCTCTATCCTCACTCCACCAAGGCAGGCATGGCAAAACCCTCCGTGTGCGCGGATCTCATCCTCCAGATGGACTGGCGCGGGCTGGGCGGAGACCGCACCCATCTCAACCGGGGCCTGTACCTGGCCATCCGCCAGGCCATAGACAGCGGGGCCCTGTTGCCGCGCAGCCGTCTGCCTGCCTCGCGTGACCTGGCGCGCGAGCTGGGCGTGTCGCGCAACACCGTCAACCACGCCTACGAGCAGCTGCAGGTGGAGGGCTATGTGCGCAGCCAGGTGGGGCGGGGCACGCATGTGGTGGACACCCTGCCCGCGGCCTTGCTGCTGAGCGGCGGGCGTGCGCCCGCACGCCGCGCCACCGCCGCGGCGCCCGCACCGGGCGGCGGCCTGTCTGCACAGGCGCAGGCCCTGCTGAGAACGGCCCAGGCCTCCGAGCAGCAATGGGGCGCCTTCATGCCCGGCGTGCCCGACGTGACCGAATTCCCGCGCGCCACCTATGCGCGCATCCACAACCGCCTGCTGCGCCACGCCGGGCCGCAACTGCTGACCTACGGCACGCGCGGTGGCGTGGACGCGCTCAAGCAGGCCCTGGCCGAGCACCTGCGCGTGGCGCGCTCGGTGGACTGCGGGCCGGGCCAGGTGCTGATCACCGAAGGCGTGCACCAGGCCATCGACCTGGTGGTGCGCAGCCTTGCCGATCCCGGCGACTGCGTGTGGATGGAGGAGCCCGGCTACTGGGGCATTGCCAATGTGCTGCGCATGCAGCACGGGCTGCACCTGCACAGCGTGCCCGTGGACGAGGAGGGCATGCAACTGCCCGAAGGCCTGCCCGCGCCCCGGCTGATTTTCGTCACGCCCTCGCACCAATATCCCCTGGGCGCCGTCATGAGCATGGCCCGGCGCCGTGCGCTGATTGCCTATGCGCGCCGCGTGGGCGCCTGGATCGTGGAGGACGACTACGACAGCGAATTCCGCTTCTCCGGCAGTCCCGTGCCCAGCATGCAGGGCATGGAGGAAGGTGCGCCCGTGATCTACATAGGCACCTTCAGCAAAACCCTCTATCCGGGGCTGCGCATGGGCTACATGGTGCTGCCACCGGCGCTGGCCGAGCCCCTGCGGCGCATCCATTCCGAGCTGTACCGCGAGGGGCACCAGCTGCCCCAGCAGGTGATTGCCGAGTTGATCACCGAAGGCCACTACGCCGCCCACATCCGCAAGATGCGCCTGCTCTACGGCAAGCGCCGCCGCATGCTGCTGTCCCTGATCGAGCGCTACCTGGGCGCCGACCACCTGCCCTGGGTGGAAAGCAGCGCAGGCCTGCATTTCGTGATGCAGCTGCCGGGCCAGGACGACGATGTGGCGCTTGCCGAGGATCTCCGGCAGGCCGGCATCTTCGTCAAGCCGCTGTCGCGCTATTACGCAGGCCCGCACAAGCGGCGCGGCCTGCTGCTGGGGTACGCCTGCGTCTGCGAGGAGGAGATCGGTGCCGCCTTCTTCCGCATGCTGGCGGTGCTCGCAGTCCGGCATGGCCGGGGCTGAGGTTCTCTTTCCCAGCCCCTTTGCCTGACGCAGAAGGTTCCATGATCTCCATCCGCCCCGTTGACCCCCATGAATGGCCGCAGTACCGGGATATCCGCCTGCGTGCCCTGCGCGATGCCCCCGACGCCTTCGGCAGCACCTGGGCGGCAGAGGCTGCAAGGGCTGACCCGGACTGGGCTGCACGGCTGCAGGCCGCTGCTGCCGGGGGCAGGGACAGGGTGCTCTTCGCCGTCAACGGCGAACAGGCCTGCGGCCTGGTCTGGTGCAAGCTGTGTGCCGACGAGCCCGGCGTGGCCGACCTCTTTCAGATGTGGGTCGATCCTGCCGCGCGTGGCCGGGGTGCGGGCCAGGCGCTGCTGGCGCAGGCCGTCGCCTGGGCCTGGCAGATGGGCATGCGGCGTGTGCGGCTGGGCGTGACCGCAGCAGACTCTCCCGCCATGCGGCTGTATTTGGCGCATGGCTTCCGGGCGCAGGGCGGTCTGCAGCCGCTGCGCGAGGGCTCCGGATTGCAGGTGCAGGCCATGGCCCTGGACCGGGCCGGCGGCTGAACCGCTGCACAGCGCAGGCAGTTCCTACAGTCAGTCCCGGCCGTCAGTCCCTATAGCCCCGGGGCGTCCACAGGGCCGTCCTGCGTCAACCCGGCAGCACGGCCGGTGAGGGCAACTGCCGGGTCTTGGCCAGTTGCGAATTGCTGTAGCGCAGGTCGGTGGTGACCTCCGCGCCCAGCCAGGCGGGCGATGGCGGCTGGATATCCTCGCTCGCCAGTTCGATCTCGGCCGTGACCAGGCCGGCCAGGGGGCCTTCGAACACATCGACCTCGAAGTCGAAGCCGTCCACCGGCACGATGTAGCGCACCTTGTCGATAGCGCCATGCGCGCAGTGCTGGGCCAGCAGCGTCTCGGCATCGGCCCGCGGGATCTGGTATTCGAATTCGGCCCGGCTCATGCCGCGTGCCGGGCCCTTGAGCGTGAGAAATCCGGTGTCTCCGGCGATGCGCACCCGCACCCACATGCCGTTGTCGGCGATGTATCCCTGCGCCATGCGCACGCCGGTCAGGCCTGCCACGATGCCAGGGTCGGCCACCAGGTATTTGCGTTCGATTTCGAGAGCCATGCTGTTGCCCGTGCAGACAAAGGCGGCAGTCTATCGCGCCACCGTCGCCCTGCCCGGCAGATGGCCCGCCACAAACAAAAAGCCCCGCAGGGGAGTGCGGGGCTTTCCAGGGGGCGGTTGCCGGCCCGGGGGGCGGCATCCACAGCGCCTTACAGCGAGTCGATGAAGCTGCGCAGCTTGTCCGAGCGGCTCGGGTGCTTGAGCTTGCGCAGGGCCTTGGCTTCGATCTGGCGGATGCGTTCGCGCGTGACGTCGAACTGCTTGCCCACTTCTTCCAGCGTGTGGTCGGTGGACATTTCGATGCCGAAGCGCATGCGCAGCACCTTGGCTTCGCGCGGGGTGAGGCCGTCGAGGATGTCCTTGACCACGTCGCGCAGGCCGGCCTGCATGGCGGCGTCCACGGGAGCGGTGTTGTTGGTGTCCTCGATGAAGTCGCCCAGGTGCGAATCGTCGTCGTCGCCGATCGGCGTTTCCATGGAGATCGGCTCCTTGGCGATCTTCATGATCTTGCGGATCTTGTCCTCGGGGATCTCCATCTTGGCCGCCAGGATGGACGCATCGGGCTCGAAGCCGAACTCCTGCAGATGCTGGCGCGAGATGCGGTTCATCTTGTTGATGGTCTCGATCATGTGCACCGGGATGCGGATGGTGCGCGCCTGGTCGGCGATCGAGCGCGTGATGGCCTGGCGGATCCACCACGTGGCATAGGTCGAGAACTTGTAGCCGCGACGGTATTCGAACTTGTCCACCGCCTTCATCAGGCCGATGTTGCCTTCCTGGATCAGGTCCAGGAACTGCAGGCCGCGGTTCGTGTACTTCTTGGCGATGGAGATCACCAGGCGCAGGTTGGCCTCGATCATCTCCTTCTTGGCGTCACGGCTGGCGCGCTCGCCATCGTTCATGCGCTTGTTGATGCGCTTGAGCTCGTCCAGCGGCACGACCACGCGCGATTGCAGGTCGATCAGGTTCTGCTGCAGCTCCTGCACGGGCGGGATGTTGCGCTCGAGCACGTTGCTCCAGGGCTTGCCGGCCGCGACCTGCTGCACCACCCACTGCAGGTTCAGCAGGTTGGGCGGGAACTGGGCGATGAAGGTCTCCTGCGGCATGCCGCACTTGTCCACGATGATCTTGCGCAGCTCGCGTTCCTTCTTGCGCACGTCATCCACCTGGGCGCGCACGAGGTCGCACAGCTTCTCGATGGTCTTGGCCGTGAAGCGGATGGTCATCAGCTCTTCGGTCAGGGCCTTCTGCACCTTGATGTACGTGGGCGTGCCGTAGCCTTCCTTGTCGTACACCTTGTGCATCTTGTCGAAGTTCTCGCGCATGGCGTCGAAGCGGCGCAGCGCCTCGTTCTTGAGTTCTTCGAGCTTCTTGGTCAGCGCCTTGGAGCCGCCCTTGCCGTCGTCGTCGTCCTCTTCGTCGTATTCGTCGAAGTCTTCTTCGGCCACGTAGTCGTCGTTCTCATTGGCGTTGACGAAGCCGTCGACGATGGTGGAGATGACGACCTTGCCTTCGCGGATTTCCTCGGACATGGCCAGGATCTCGGCGATGGTGGCAGGCGAGGCCGAGATGGCCTCCATCATGTCCATCAGGCCGCCTTCGATGCGCTTGGCGATTTCGATTTCGCCTTCGCGCGTCAGCAGCTCGACCGTGCCCATTTCGCGCATGTACATGCGCACGGGGTCGGTGGTGCGGCCGAACTCGGAGTCCACCGTGGACAGGGCGGCTTCGGCCTCTTCCTCGGCTTCCTCTTCGGTGGTGGCGGACTGGCCCGTGTTGTTCAGCAGCAGGGTTTCCGCGTCGGGCGTCTGCTCGTAGACGGCCACGCCCATGTCGTTGAGCATGGAGATCACGACTTCCAGCGTCTCGGCATCGACCAGCTTGTCGGGCAGGTGGTCGTTGATTTCGCTGTGCGTCAGGTAGCCGCGCGTCTTGCCCAGCTTGATCAGCGCCTTCAGGCGCTGGCGGCGGGTGGACATTTCCTCTTCGGTCAGGACGGTTTCGTCCAGGCCGAATTCCTTCATCAAGGCGCGTTCCTTGGCCTTGCTGATCTTCATGCGCAGGGGCTTGACCTTTTCGGCCGGGGCCGAAGTGGTCTCGACCTCGACTTCCACTTCGGTCTCGACCTCGGACTCGCCTTCACCTTCGCCGTCGATGTCGCCATCGATATCGGACAGGTCGGCATCATCGATGTCGTCGCCGCCTTCCTTGGCCTTGGGCTTGCGGCCGCGCTTGGCGGGGGTCTTGGCAGCGGCGGTGGAGCTGGCGGCTGCCTTGGCCGGCGCCTTCTTGGCAGCGGCAGGCTTCTTTTCGGTCTGGGCGGGGGCGTCGTCGCCTTCGGCTGCCTTCTTGCGGCCGCGCTTGGGGGTCGCGGCGGCGAGCAGCTCGTCGGCCATGGCTTTGAGTTCGGCTTGGGACTTGGTTACCACGTCGGTATCTTTCTTTGCTTTGGCCGCAGATGCGGCGCTCTTCGGTCCTGCAGCGGCTTTGCCGGCACCGGCCTTGGCCGGGGCTGAAGAGGTTGTCGAAGTCTTGGGCTTCGCTGGAGCTTCGGGGGCCTGCTTGGACTTCACGGACTTTGAAACGGGCATGAACACCTCACGGTCAGGAGCGAACACACACAAAGGGAAACTCAAACAAGCGCCACCTAGGCGCACGCGCGGACGGACTAGGTCCGCCAGGGAAGCGAAAAACGTTCCAGGCAAGATGTCTGGGCGAACATTTGGTGTGCAGTCCTTGCGGGAAATTGGGCCGTGCAGTTGCTGCAATCACGTGAGTTCTTCACGGGGCCCGGTCCGGAGGTGCTGCTGTCGCTCTTGCCGATAGCCCCTAATTATATCTGCTTACCTCGATTTCAAGAGGAAGTGCGCATCTGGTTTTCCAGGGCCTGCTGTCGGGCAAAGAGATCGCGATAGCGCTGGGCGGCGCTGGGGTCCCGTGCCATGTCGCGCAAGGCTTCGTCGATCTGGGCCTTGATGTGGACGATGACCATGCGATTGAGGACATCACGCAACTCACGGCGCAGCTCGGGCAGTTCGCCCTCGGGATGCGCGTGGGGGCCGCTCATGAGCCTGTCTGCCAGCGTTTCGTGAGGCAGGCCGCGCAGTTGCTCGCGCAGCACGGCAAAGGGCCGGGCCCCGGATTCCTGGAACTGTGCCTCCATCCAGCGGAACATGGCGCCATGTTCGCCTGAGCAGTGCGCCAGTGCCTCGAAGTCCTCATGGGTGAGTTCTTCCATGAATTCCATGTGCGCCATGAGCAGGCGTGCCGCCTGGTCGGTGCGTGTGGCTGGCGCGCCACGCGGTCCCATGGGGGGCGGGTTGAAATCGGCCCGGCCATTCTTGTCCCAGGGCTTGCGCGGCCAGGGCTTTTTGCCGCCGCGCCCGGGCTCGCCGCTGCGCCAGCCGCCCGCGCCGCCGCCCTGGCTGCCCCGCTCGGGCCAGCCCGAAGGCGCGCCGTATTCGACAGGCTGGCCCCAGTCGGGCGCGGCCGGTGCATGGCTGGCCTGGCCCGGATGGGGGGCGCCGCCGGCCATGGAGCCCCGTGCCGGGCCGCTGCGGGCGGCTTCCTGCGACCACAGGTCCGAGAGATCGCGCGCATCCAGCTGCACGAGTTCGGCGATCTCGCCCAGCAGCTGGCGCTTGAGCGCGCCGTCGGGCAGGGCCGTCCACAGCGGGCGGGCATTGCTGGCCATGTGGGCGCGGCCTTCGGCCTGGCCCAGGTCGCAGCCTTCGCTGGCCGCCTCGATGAGAAAGCGGCTCAGCGGCAGCGCGTCGCCCACGTAGCGGGCAAAGGCTTCGCTGCCGTACTCGCGGATGAAGCTGTCCGGGTCGTGCTCGGCGGGCAGGAAGAGGAATTTGACGCTGCGCGTGTCGCTGGCATAGGGCAGGGCGGCATCAAGCGCCTTGCGCGCGGCGCGTCGTCCCGCCGCGTCGCCGTCGAAGCTGAAGACGACGGCTTCGGTAAATCGAAACAGTTTGTGAATATGGTCGGGCGTGCAGGCCGTGCCCAGCGTGGCGACGGCGTTGGCAAAGCCCAGCTGGGCCAGGGCCACCACGTCCATATAGCCTTCGGTGACCAGCGCATAGCCCATGTCGCGCAGGGCGGTGCGGGCCTCGAACAGGCCATAGAGCTCGCGCCCCTTGTGAAAGACCGGGGTTTCGGGCGAATTCAGGTATTTGGGCTTCTCGTCGCCGAAGACGCGGCCGCCGAAGCCGATGCACTCGCCCTTGACGTTGCGGATGGGAAACATCAGCCGGTCGCGGAAGCGGTCGTAGCGCTTGTCGTCGCCCTCGCCAACGATGACCAGGCCCGATTCTTCGAGCTGCGGATCGTCGTACTGCGGGAACACGCTGGCCAGCGACCGCCAGCCCGCAGGCGCGTAGCCCAGGCCGAAGCGCTTGGCGGTCTCGCCCGAGACGCCGCGGCGCTTGAGGTAGTCGATCGCCTGGGGCGATGCCTTGAGGTGCTTGCGGTAGGCGTCGCCTGCCTTTTCCAGCACGTCGGTGAGGGTGGCCTGTTTCTGCTTTTGCGCGGCCTGGCGCTCGCGCTCGGCGGGGCTGATGTCGTCCTGCGGCACCTGCAGGCCGACCTGGCCGGCAAGATCCTGCACGGCTTCGACGAAGCCCATGCCGGCATGGTCCATCAGAAAGCCGATGGCGTTGCCATTCTTGCCGCAGCCAAAGCAGTGATAGAACTGCTTGCTGGGACTGACGGTGAAAGAGGGCGACTTCTCGCTGTGGAACGGGCACAGGCCCATGAAGTTGGCGCCGCCCTTCCTGAGCTGCACGTAGCGTCCCACGATATCGACCACGTCGACGCGCGAGAGCAATTCCTGGATGAACGATTGGGGAATGGACACCCGCGTATTGTGCCTTCGCGGGGCCATCCGGCCGTGCCCCGGGGGCACTGGCCGGCGGTGCCCGGCCCTCAGCCCAGGCGCTGGAAGGTCAGCGTGAAGGCCACGCCATCGCGCGTGTTGTGCGCCTTGATCGTGCCGCCCATCTTCGCCATATAGGTCCTGGCCACGAACAAGCCCTGGCCCCGGTGCTCGGCGCTGCCGGCGGCCACCGGCTCCTGGGGGGCGGACACGCCCAGCTCGAAGATGCGCTCCAGCAGGTCCTCCGCAATGGTGGCGCCCTGGTTGTGCAGCGTGGCGCTGGCGGCGGACTCCGAGGCCGACAGCGACAGCGTGATGGCCGTGCCCGCGGGCCGGTAGCTGTCGGCATTGCGCAGGATGTGGGTGACCACGTCTTCCAGCGCAAACTCGTCGGCGCGCACGATCACGGCGCCCGTGACGCCCCTGTTCCCGCCCTCGCCCTCGCTCCCGCCTTCGTAGACCACGTTGGCAATGCCCGCGAAGTGCGCGTTGGCGGCCACGTGGGACAGGAAGGCGTTCAGGTCCAGCCGGCCTTCGGGCACGTTGGCGGCCTGCAGCGCCTCGGCCGGCGATGCCGTGCCGTAGAGCACATGCACGGCCTGCTGCATGCGCTGCACGTAGCGGTGGCCGGGGTCGTCGGGCCCGTAAAGCACCATCAGCGATTGCAGGGGCGACATGATCTCGTGGCCCACGGCATGCCACATGTCGCGTTCCTGCTGGGCGCGCAGTTGCTCGCGCTGCAGGTCGTCCTTCACGCGCTGCAGCAGGTCGGCCAGTCCGCCGGCCAGAATGCCCAGCTCGTCGGAACCACGAAGGTCCGACACTTCGAGGTCGCCCAGGCGCGGGCCGACATGGCCGTCCTGCACGTTGTAGGACACGGCGGCGGCGCGCCGGGTAAGGGCGGTCACGCGGCGGATCAGCCCCAGCTCGACGATCAGCCAGGCCAGCGCAATGGCCGCCAGCATGGCGCCCAGGTACCAGGACAGGCGCGTGGCCACGGCGGCCAGGCCCTGCTCCACATCGCGCGGGTGGCCGGTGAAGCTGACGGTGTAGTTGCCCGTGGGCGTGTCCAGGATGTCCTGGCCCGTGGGCACGGCCGGGGTCATGGTGGCGGCGGAGACGCCGGCCGCATCCAGCGGCAGCCAGCTGATCAGGCGCAGCAGCCAGGGTGCCGACGGCGCGGCCTGCACATCCACGCCCTTGAGGGTGATGGCGCTGGCCTCGTCGGCACCCACCTTGCGGATCTGCACGCGCTCGCCGGGCAGCAGGCTGCGCGAGATGTCGTTGAGCGAGGCCGCAAGCTGCGCTCCCGGCGCATTGCTGTCGAACAGCGGCGGCTCCGTGTCCCCGGGGGCCAGCATTTCCACGCGCACACGCATGCTGCCCAGGTCTTCAGGCGGCCAGACGGGGCGCACGTCCCTGCGGAACAGGGCTTCGCGGAACAGCTCGACCGGCAGGCGGATGGAGTAGTGCGTGCGGCGCAGGCAGTCGGCTGCAGGGGGGGTCTTGTCATTGCCCGCATAGCCCTGCACGCCAGGCGGCAGGTCGCGGCAATGGCCGTTCTGCCAGAGCCAGCCACGGAAATCGCGCACGGGCCGCGCGCGGGCCTCAAGCTGGGGCGTGCCGTTGTCCACAAAGCCGGTGAGCCGGCCGTGCTCGCCGTTGCCGGACTTGTTGCCCTGCTGCGGCATGGCCTCATAGGGGGCGATCCAGCGGTAGGTGCTGCCGCGCATGTCCAGCGTGATGCGGGCGCGGTGCGCCTGGGCGGGCTCGCGCGAGCCGCGTTCGCGCGGTGTCAGCTCGCCTGCGAAGAAGCTGCCCACCAGATAGATGAATCCGCCTGCGTAGGGATTGTTGCCAATGGCCGCGCACAGCGAGGCGCCATCGGGATATTGCACCGAGCAGCCGGCCATCTCCACGGCCTGCTGGGACTTTTGCGGATCGTCGAAGTCGATGGCCGCGTAGGGCAGCAGCAGCGGCGCCAGCGGCGTCACGCCCTGGCCCAGGTGGCCGGCGTTGAGCAGGGCCAGCCGGCCCGAAGGATGGCGCAGCCGCGCCATGACCTCGGCCTGGCTGCGCACAAAGCCGTGCTGGTAGGCCTGCCAGGCGCGTTCCTTCTCGTCCTTGAGCACCACCACGCTCAGCGCCACCGTGGCCACGGCCAGCAGCACGAACACGCCGCGCAGCAGGATGCGTTGGCGGAAGGCGGCCAGGCCCAGGCGCGGCACTTCCAGCCGGGGCAGCTCCAGCCTGGGATTGAGCAGGCGCTTCATGTGCGGACGGCGGCGCCGGCCTGGCCCACCCAGCGAAAGCCGCGCATGGGCACGTTCTCTATGCCTTCGAAGCCCGGGTCCACCTCGCGCAGGGCCTCGCGGATGGTGCTCACGTGCTTGCGCACGTTGTCGCGGTTGCGGCCGCTTTTGACCACCTCGAACAGCTCGTCGTAGGACACCACTTCGCCGCTGCGCTGGTGCAGCGTGGCCAGGATGCGCTGGGCCGTCAGCGGCAGGTTGATGCGCTCTCCGCGCCAGGTGGGCGTGCGCTGCCACAGCGGGTCCAGCACCAGGGCGTCGCCTGCGGGCGCTGCGGCGGCCTGCGCGGCCACGGGCGCCGCGCGCTGCGTGGTGCGCAGGATGTCGAGGAAAGTCTCGATGAAGTCCGCCTCCTCGAAGGTGGTCTTTTGCAGGTAGTCCCAGGCGTCGAGCGCTTTCATGATGCTGCGGTAGATGGCGGCCGGCATGGCCGAGACCACCAGCACCGGCGTGCCCTGGCCCAGCTTGTTGATGGCGTTGATCAGGGCCACGCCCGCATGGCGCTCGCGGCCCAGCTCGATGTCCAGGACCACGGCGTCGTAGTGCTCGCGCGCCAGGGCGGCCTCGGCCTCGTCGCGCGTGAACCATTGGTCGATCACGATGCCGCTGCGCGCACTGCGTATCCATCCCGCCAACTGGTTGCTGGTGGGCAGGTCGTCTTCGATCACGGCGATACGGGTCATGGGGCTGTGCAGGGGTGGGGTCGGGGGAGGCCGCCGTGGCGGTGTTCGCGGGATTATCTCGGCCCTGCGCCGGCCCGGGTGTGAGTTTTTCTTCCGGGGCCGGAGCGTTTGCGCTGCCGGTGTGAGCGCTTTGGTCCGTGCGCTGCGTTGTTGCTTCCGGGGTGGATCCGAACAATCGGTCCTCAATGAGCCACCCCTGTTTCCGGTGCCTCAGAAACAGCCAACAACAGCCAACAACAGCCATCACAGCCGAGAGAGAGAACACCATGAAAGCCACCTGGAACCGCATCATGCAGGCCCTGACGGGCCGCAAGTCCGCCCGCCTGGACGAAGCCGGCTCTGCCGCGCCCGCAGCCGGGTCCGATGCTGCAACGCTGCCGGGCAACGCGCCCCGCCGCCAGCCCGTGGACTGGGCAGTGCTGCTGCCCACGGCACGTACCGTGCGCTGGCTGGCCATCGGTGCCGTGGTGGTGGCGGCAGGTCTGGTGGTGGTGCGCAACCCGCCCGTGCAGCACCTGGAGCAGGGCACGCTGGGCGTGCGCCTGAACCAGTTCACGGGCTCCGTCAGCCTGTGGCGCGATGGCAGCGTGTGGGTTGTGCCGGGCCTGCACACGGTGCGCGTGTTCTCCCTGCGCGACCAGAGCTACCGCCCGGAGGCCATGCGCCAGGCCAATGGCAGCGCACCCCTGCAGTCGGTCGAGGGCCTGTCCCTGGGCCTGGACCTGAACGTGCGCTATGCGCTTGATCCCGCATCGCCCGCCGTCAAGGCCGGCAACCTTCCTCTGGACATAGGCGGCGACATCGTGGAGCCCGCCGTGCAGGGCCTGGTCTACAAGGTGTTTGCGCGCTACACCGTGCGCGAAATCTTCTCGACCAAGCGCGCCGAGATCGCCCAGATCATGGAGACCGAACTGCGCACGCGCCTGGCGGCCGACGGCGTGACGCTGCGCAGCATCCAGATCGGCAAGGTGGACCTGCCCGCCGAGTACCGCCGCGGCATGGACAGCCTGCTGGCCGAGGAGCTGGCCTCCGAGAAGATGCGCTACACGCTGGAGCTCAAGGACAAGCGCGTCAAGGAAACCGAGCTGGATGCCAATGCCGACAAGGTGCGCCGCGAAGTGGCCGCCGAAGCCGCCGCACGCGAGCAGGTGATTGCGGCGCGTGCCCAGGAAGAGGCCATGAAGCATGTGCTGCCCTTCAAGCAGCGCCAGATCGAGCAGCGCCAGCTGGAGGCCGAGGCCGAGCGCGTGGCCCGCGTGAAAGCCGCCGAGGGCAGCGCCCAGGCCCGCCGCATCGAGGCCAACGGCGAAGCCGATGCACGCCAGAAGCTGGCCGAGGCCGAGGCCTTCCGCATGGACCGCCTGGGCAAGGTCAACGCCGAGCAGATGGCGCGCGAAGGCACCCTGGTCACGCGCTACCCGCTGCTCATCCAGAAGACGCTGGCCGACAAGCTCTCGGACAAGATCCAGGTCATCATCGCGCCCCCGCCGACCAATGGCGACTTCATCGGCGCGGCCCTGCTGGGCGGCAGCCGCAATGCACAGGCCGGCGCAGCCTCCGTGGCGGCCGAAGATGCCAACGCAGCCGTTCAGGAGCAATAAGCCATGCTGACCGTATCGACCTTGGCCGCCGCAGCGCTGGCCACCGGCATGGGCAGCGCCATCGTGGTGCAGGACCAGGCCAGCCTGCGCGCCGCGCCGCGCGATGGCGCCCAGCAGCAGGCCAGCCTGTGGCAGGGCGAGGTGCTGGAGATCAGGGGCGAACGCCTGGACTACCTCCAGGTCTGGGACCACAAGCGCGAGCGCGGCGGCTTCATCCGCGCCGGCGATGTGCGCCGCGTGGCCATGACCGAGGCCGATGCCCCCGCCTTGCTGGCCGTGCTGCGCTTCGTGCAGGACACGCCCGGTGCCGAGGCGCTGGGCATCGGCCTGGCGGCCGCCTACCTGCAGGCCGCGCCCGCCAGGACCCTGGCCGGCGCCGAAGGCGCGCAGGCCTTCGACGCACTGGGCGGCTTTGCCGACCGGCTGGCGCGACGCGCCTCCGCCGCGGCGCCCGGCAAGGCCTCGGGCGCCACGCTGTCGGCCCACCTGGATGTGGCCAACGGCTACGGCCTGCGCTTTGCGACCTATGAGGTCGAAGGCCGCATGCAGGTCTGCTATGAAGGCGAATTCTTCCGCCGCGTGCTGGCCATGCCCGCCGCCGACGCGCCGCAGCGCGCCCGCGCCGCCCTGGCGCTGACACGGCCCGAATGCGTGGACCCCGATCTGCCGGCCCATGAGCGCGCCCGCATGCATGCCTGGCAGGCCGATGTGCTGGAGCGCGTGGACGTGACCGGCCTGCCGCCCTACCTGCGCGGCCGCGTGCAGATGCGCCGCGCCAGCGTGTGGGCGGCGCTGGCCTTTCAGCAGGCGCGCAAGAGCATGGCCGACCCTGCCGTGGCGGCATCGGCCGCCCGGGCGCTGGCCGAGTTCACGGGCGTCGGCAAGTCCGAGCTGCCCGATGAAGACCAGAGCGCCTACAACGACGCGGCCATGCGGGTGAGCGCCGTGCGCTGGGCGCTGTCGCCTGTTGCTGCTGCGGCTCCTGCTGCCGGAGCCCGCCCGACGCTGCTGACCGAGCCCGGTGCTGCCGGCGAAACCTGCGTGCTGCTGGTGGACGCCCAGCACGGCGCCAAGGCGCCTTTGCTGCGCCGCTGCACCTATGGCGTGGTATGGGCCGCATCGGCCAGCACCAACCGCGAGGGCACGGCCGTGGCCCTGGCCGTGCAGCCGCTGGAAGGCTGGCGCGAACTGTGGGTGCTGCGCAAGACCGAAGGCGGCTGGCTGGCCGACGTGCTGCCCCCGGCCGCCACCGCCCCGGAGACCGGCGTGGCCGAATGGGCGGGCTGGGTGCCTGGCGGCCAGCTGATGCTGGTGGCGCGCGAGGCCCGTGGCCAGGGCCGCTACCGCAAGAGCTTCGAAGTGGTGCGGCTGGACGGCCTGGCCACCGAGCGCGTGACCGGCGATGTATCGGCCCTGCCGCTGTTCCAGCGCTGGCAGGACCCGGCCTGGAAGCGCCAGTCCCTGAGCCTGCGCTGAAGCAAAAAAAAGCCTGCACCGGTGGGGTGCAGGCTCGTCTCCAACGATGCCTGGAGCGTTGCCAGGCGACTCCTCTAGGAACTCCTTGTTCACCTTCCAGCGGTGCTGGCCGGCGAATCCAAGCGGCGATTCTACGAGTGAAGCCGGGGCCGTGCGGCCGAGTCATCTGATAAATGATGTCTTATAGAGGACTGTGGTTGTGCAGTCGCCTGGGGGACAGGCTGGGGCGCGTCTGCAGGCAGGTCAAGTGATTGCTCTGCATAGGTATTTTCAATTTCCATGAAATTCTGAAAGTTGTGATGCCCTGCAAAGACCATGCATGCCGCTTTGGTTATCCGCGCCTGTGCGGTGGCGAGCCGGGTGGATGCGCATCAAGCTTGTGTAAGCCTGTCTTGCTATATCTTCAGGTTTCGCCAGCCTGCGGCGGCAGGCGGGCATCTCACCAGAAAACCCAGCGAACCGGAGACCACGATGACCCACATTTACGACCAGCATCTGGAGCGCAACAGCGCCAACCATGCGCCGCTCAGCCCCTTGGGCTTCATCGCCCGCACGGCCGAGGTCTATCCCGAGCGGCTGGCCGTGGTCCACGGCACGCTGCGCCGCAACTGGGGCGAGACCTATGCGCGCTGCCGCCAGCTGGCCAGCAGCCTGCACAAGGCTGGCGTGGGCAAGAACGACACCGTGGCCGTGATGCTGCCCAATACGCCGCCCATGGTGGAGGCGCATTTCGGCGTGCCCATGGCGGGGGCCGTGCTCAATGCGCTGAACACGCGGCTGGATGCGGAAACCATTGCCTTCATGCTGGACCACGGCGAGGCCAAGGTGCTGATCGTGGACCCGGAGTTCACGGGCGTGGTGGCCAAGGCGCTGAAGCTGCGCCAGCGCAGCGCGCCGCTGCTGGTGATCCAGGTCGAGGACGCGCTGTACGGCCCGGCCGCTGAGCAGGTGGGCAGCCTGGACTACGACGACTTCGTGGCCGGTGGCGATGCCGGTTTCGACTGGCAGCTGCCTGCCGACGAGTGGGATGCCATTGCGCTGAACTACACCAGCGGCACCACGGGCAACCCCAAGGGCGTGGTCTATCACCACCGGGGCGCGGCCATCAATGCCATCAGCAATGTGCTGGAGTGGGACATGCCCAAGCACGCCGTCTACCTGTGGACTCTGCCCATGTTCCATTGCAACGGCTGGTGCTTTCCGTGGACGGTGGCGGCACGCGCGGGGGTCAATGTCTGCCTGCGCAGGGTGGAGGCGCAGGCCATCTTCGACGCCATCCGCAACCACGGCGTCACGCATTACTGCGGCGCGCCCATCGTGCACGGCCTGCTGGTCAATGCGCCGGCCGCCATGAAGGAGGGAGTGCCCGCCGGAGTCAAGGCCATGGTGGCAGGCGCGGCGCCACCGGCGTCGATGATCGAGGGCATGGAGCAGCTGGGCTTCGACATCACCCATGTCTATGGCCTGACCGAGGTCTATGGCCCGGCCACGGTCTGCGCCAAGCACGCAGCCTGGGATGCGCTGGACATCGGCGAACGCGCGCGCCTCAATTCCCGCCAGGGCGTGCGCTACCACCTGCAGCGCTCGGCCAGCGTGCTCGATCCCGAGACCATGGAACCCGTGCCCCATGACGGCCAGACCATGGGCGAGATCATGTTCCAGGGCAACATCGCCATGAAGGGCTACCTGAAGAACCCGCAGGCCACGGACGAGGCCTTCCGCGGCGGCTGGTTCCACACGGGCGACCTGGCCGTGCAGCATCCGGACGGCTATATACAGATCAAGGACCGCAGCAAGGACATCATCATCTCGGGCGGGGAGAACATCTCGTCCATCGAGGTCGAGGACGTGCTCTACCGCCACCCGGCCGTGCTGGCCGCCGCCGTGGTGGCCAAGCCCGATCCCAAGTGGGGCGAGACGCCCTGCGCCTTCATCGAGCTGAAGGCCGGCGCGCAGACCACGGCCGAAGACATCGTGGCCCACTGCAAGAAGCACCTGGCCGGCTACAAGGTGCCGCGCGCCGTGGTCTTTGGCGAGCTGCCCAAGACCAGCACGGGCAAGATCCAGAAGTTCGAGCTGCGCCGGCAGGCCGGATCGGTCCAGGCCATCACGGGCTGAGGGCCGGGCCGCAGCGCGGGCAGCGGCTCAGTGTCCGGCCGTCTTGGAAAACAGCTGGATGACCAGCACGCCCGCCACGATCAGGCCCATGCCCGCCAGCGCGGGCAGGTCCAGCGTCTGGCCCTGCCAGAGCCATCCGACCAGGGAGATCAGCACGATGCCCGCGCCGGACCAGATCGCATAGGCCACGCCCGTGGGCACGGTGCGCAGCGTCAGCGACAGGAAGTAGAAGGCCAGCGCGTAGCCCAGGACCGTGACCACGCTGGGCCACAGCCGCGTGAAGCCTTCGGACTGCTTGAGGCAGGAGGTGGCCGCCACCTCGGCGACGATGGCCAGGCCCAGGTACAGGTAGTTGGACGCCATGCTCAGATGGCCGCGTAGCTGCCCGAGCCCTCGGGCCAGCGTGTGAGCACGTCGAAGCCCGTGTCGGTCACCACCACCATGTGCTCCCACTGGGCGGACAGCGACTTGTCGTTGGTGATCACCGTCCAGCCGTCGGCCAGTTCGCGCGTGGCCGCCTTGCCGGCGTTGAGCATGGGCTCGATGGTGAAGATCATGCCGGCCTCCAGCACCATGCCCTGGCCGGGCTGGCCGTAATGCAGCACCTGGGGGTCGTCGTGGTAGACCTTGCCGATGCCGTGGCCGCAGTACTCGCGCACCACGCTGAAGCGCTCGCGCTGGGCCACGGTCTGGATGGCATGGCCGATGTCGCCCAGCGTGGCGCCGGGGCGCACGGCGCGGATGCCGGCCAGCAGGGCCTCGTAGGTGGTCTCTACCAGGCGGCGCGCCTGGTTGGAGGGCTGGCCTACGTAGTACATGCGGCTGGTGTCGCCGATCCAGCCCTCGGGCGTGGTCACGGCCACATCGACATTGAGGATGTCGCCCTCGCGCAGGATCTGCCGGGCGTCGGGAATGCCGTGGCAGACCACGTGGTTGGGCGAGGTGCAGACCGACTTCGGAAAGCCGTGGTAGCCCACGTTGGTGGGCACGCAGCGCAGTTCGTCGACGATGAAGTCATGGCAGAGCTTGTCCAGGTGCTCGGTGCTGACGCCCGGCTGCACGTGGGGCACCAGCATCTGCAGGACACGGGCGGCCAGGCCACCGGCCTTGCGTGATTGCCCGATATCGAGGGCATCGTGCAGCGGAACGCCGCGCAGCTTGGCGCCCCTCATTGCAGGCCTCCGGACAGGCGCACGGGGCGCGGGCGGCGTGCTGCCGTATCGGCGGGAGCCGGTGCCGCCTCGGGCTCGCCCAGCTTCAGCGTGGCCGCGGCCTCTTGCAGCAGCAGGGCGCAGATGCCTGCGTAGTCGAGATGGGGATGGTGTTCGGCCAGCTGGCCGACACGCAGCCAATGCTCGGCCTGGGCGTTGATGGATCGACCCAGGGCCGCGCTGGACAGGCGGATCTGGTCGTGCAATTGGTCGGATATTTTGACGATTCCCATGGGGTGGCGATCATACGGGGAATATACGTTTCGTATATTGACAATCGCAAATCGCGGGCCCGGCGGCGGGGCATTCGTGCAGGCCTGCAGATGCAGGTCGTCATGTCGTCGTCCATGCTGCGTGACGGACGGGGCGGATGCTCTTGTGTTGATAGCGCAATGATCACGTCCGGCTGGCCATCCGGCAGGGATGATGTTTTTCCTGCAGAGCGGTCCTGTACAAGACTGGGCCTTGCGCGATCTGCGGTCTTCTATCAGATATCTGTTGCAGATCTGGGGCTTACCCCTAGCAAGTCGCCTGCTGCCCAAACTGACAAGAATCAAGACTGTCTGGAAGCGAATGTCCTGCAAGCCGGCGCATGGTGCGGCCGGCCGGGCCTTCCGGCAGGGAGCAGCAATGGGCAAGGAACAAGAAGCGGGTTCGGCAACGGGATCGGGCGGCGCGCGCATCGTCGTCGTGGGCGGTGGCGTGGCGGGGCTGGAGATTGCCACGGCGCTGGGCAAGGGGCGCACGGACGCCATCGGCTCCGTGACCCTGGTGGACAGCGACTCGGCCCATGTCTGGAAGCCCATGCTGCACACCATTGCAGCCGGCACGCGCGACCTGGCCCAGCAGCAGACCACCTACCTGGCCCAGGCCAGCGACGCCAGCTTTGCCTACCAGCCCGGCGAGATGTGCGGCCTGGACCGCGAGGCCCGCGAGGTGCTGCTGGCCCCCATCGAGGCGCCCGATGGCCGCGAGATCGTGCCGGGCCGGCGCATTGCCTACGACAGGCTGGTGATCGCCGTGGGCAGCGGCGCCAATGATTTCGGCACGCCGGGCGTGGACGAGCACTGCTTCATGATCGACTCGCGCCGCAAGGCCGATGCCTTCAACAGCGAGATCCGCTTGCGCATGGTGCGCTGCATGACCAGCGGCGAGCAGTTGCGCGTGGCCATCGTGGGCGGCGGCGCCACGGGCGTGGAGCTGGCGGCCGAGCTGGTGCAGCTGGCCGAGAGCGCCCGGGCATACGGCGCGCTGGGCGAGGCCGCGCGCTTCGGCATCGTGCTGATCGAGGCCGGGCCGCGCCTGCTGCCCGGTTTTCCTGAAGAGATTTCCGAAGCCACGCGCCTGCGTCTGCAGGCCCTGGGCGTTTCGGTGATCGTCAACGGCCGCGTGCAGTCGGCCAGCGAAGAGGGGTTCGTTCTGGCCAGCGGCGAGTTCGTCCCCGCAGGCCTGCGCGTCTGGGCAGCGGGCGTGAAGGCCCCGGCCTTCCTGGCGCAGCTGGGACTGGAGACCACGCAAGGCAACCAGCTCAAGGTCAACGGCCAGCTGCAGACCAGCGACCCCCATGTCTACGCCGTGGGGGATTGCGCCAGCTTCACCCTGCCCGGCGCCAGCGTGCCGCTGCCGCCCACCGCCCAGGTGGCGCACCAGCAGGCCCGCTATCTGGTGGAGACGCTGCCGCGCCTGCTGAAGGAGCCGGGTTTCCGTCCCGAAGGCTTTGCCTACCGCGACTTTGGTGCCCTGGTGTCATTGGCCCATTACGACGCCTATGGATCGCTGGGCAAATTCGGCCTGTTCAACGGCGGCGTGATCCGCGGGCGCATGGCCATGCTGAGCCACATCATGCTGTACCGCTCGCACCAGGCGCGGATCTACGGCTTTTGGCGCGGCGGGCTGCTGTGGCTGATCGATTTGATGAATTCGCGCCTGCGCCCGTCGATCCGGCTGGACTGAGCGGCCGGGCCCGGCATCAAAGCAGCCCCTCGATGGGAAGCCAGCCCAGCACGCGCAGCATCAGGCGCTTGAATGCACTGCTGCCGGGCTCGGTGGTGGTGGTGAGTGGCGCAGGCGGCGTGCCGCTTTCCGTGGTCCAGCTCAGGCGGCCCTGTGCATCGATCTGCACATGGTAGGCAGCCGCTGGCAGGCTCTGGTCGAGCATGCGGCTCATCTGCGAAGCCATCTCGGGGCTGTCGATCAGCAGGCCCATCTCGGTGTTGAGGTGGGCCGAGCGCGGGTCGAAGTTGAACGAGCCCACGAAGATGCGCTCGCCATCGACCGCAAAAGTCTTCGCATGCAGGCTGGAGCCCGAGCTGCCGGGGCGGCTGCCCGAACCCACGCCCGCCTTCCCGCCCGACTTCCCGCCCGAGGACGCGGCGGGCGACGGGGGGCCTTGCCGGGGCACGCCTGCATCGGCGGCGGGCGTGTCCGGCTCGCCGATCTGGCGTCGCAGCTCGTACAGCTGCACGCCTTCCTCGATCAGCGGGCGCCGGTACCGGGCATAGCCGGCGTGGACCACGGCCACATCGGTCGCCTCCAGGCTGTTGGTGAGCACGCGCACGGCAATGCCCTGGCGGCGCAGGCCGGCCAGGGCGCGCACACCGGCCTCGGTGGGCACGAAGTAGGGCGAGACCAGGTCCAGCTGGCGCTGCGGCTGGCCGATGGCGGGTGCCAGCTGGGTGATCAGCAGCCCCTGCCTGGGCACCTGGCCCAGCACCTTGGCCGGGTCGTCGCTGACCAGGGTGGTGCGGGCCCATTGCAGTGGCAGGCGGCCGGCCAGCAGCTCTTGCGTGAACGGGCTTTGCGCCACGGCGCGCACATAGGCCTGGGCCTCGGGGCGCTGCACCTCGGTGGCCAGGGCCTCGCTGGCGCGCGCCACCGCATAGTCGGGCAGCGGCGGCAGCAGGCTGGCCACGGGGTAGGCCGAGGCGCTGGCCCAGTACTGGTCGAACGAGTGCGCGATATCGGCCACCACCGGCCCCATGGCGACCACGTCCAGGTCGGCGAACAGCACGCCGTCGGTGGCCGCGAAGTACTCGTCGCCGATGTTGCGTCCACCCACGATGCTGGCCTGGCTGTCGGCCGTGAAGCTCTTGTTGTGCATGCGCCGCTGCGTGCGCGAGAAATCCGTCACATAGCCCAGCGCCTTGGGCGTGCGCTGCGCAAAGGGGTTGAACAGCCGCACCTCGATCTGCGGATGCCGGTCCAGCGCGCTGAGCTGCGTGTCCAGCCCCGCCGTGCCGCCGTCGTCCAGCAGCAGGCGCACGCGCACGCCCCGGTCGGCGGCCTGTCGCAGTTCGTCAAGCAGCAGGTGGCCCGTGGTGTCGTCACGCCAGATGTAGTACTGCACATCCAGCGTGCGCTGGGCCACGCGGGCCAGCAGGGCACGCGCCGCGTAGGCGTTGCGTGCATCGGAAAGCGCGTGGATGCCGGTAAGCCCCGGATGCTGGTCCAGCAGCGGTGCCAGCGCCTGGCCCAGCAGCGTGGCCTGTGCGGCCTCGGGCGGCAGCGCCGTGGATTCGCTGCGGCCGGCCAGCGGCGGCAGGCTGCAGCCTGCCAGCAGCAGGGCCAGGACGAGCGCCTGGGTGGTGGCAAGGGCGCGGCGCAGCAGGGGCATGGGGCGTTCGGTGTTGGCGGTGGTCAGTGCAGCCAGCGGATGAACAGCTGGATCACCGTGGCATTGACGATGTCGACGAAGAAGGCGCCCACCATCGGCACGATGAGGAAGGCCTTGTGCGAGGGGCCGTACTGGTTGGTGATGGCCTGCATGTTGGCCACGGCCGTGGGCGTGGCACCCATGCCGAAGCCGCAGTGGCCGGCGGCCAGCACGGCCGCATCGTAGTTGCTGCCCATGATGCGGAAGGTCACCAGCGCGGCATACAGGCCCATCACCAGGGTCTGGGCCGCCAGGATCACCATCAGCGGCGCCGCCAGCCCCGCCAGCTCCCACAGCTTGAGCGACAGCAGGGCCATGGCCAGGTAGATGGACAGCGAGGCATTGCCGAAGACGTCGATGGCCCGGTCGAATACCTGGAAGTGAAAGACATAGTCCAGCGTATTGCGGATCACGACGCCGCCTGCCAGCGCCCAGACGAAGGTGGGCAGGGAGAACAGGGTGCCGGCGGTGAACTGCGCCATGAACTCGGCAAAGCCCAGACAGCCTGCGAACAGGGCCAGTGTTTCTATGGCGGCGCTGGTGGTGATCAGGCGCGTCTGCTCGGGGTTCTCGAAGCCGCCGTGGCTTGCACTTTCGCCCAGCGGGGGCTGTTTTTCGGGGGCGGCTGCGGGGTCGTGCACGGCAAGCCTGCGGCGCGTGATCAGGGCCTTGGCCAGCGGGCCGCCGATCAGGCCGCCGATCACCAGTCCGAAGGTGGCACAGGCAATTCCCAGGGTGACTGCACCCTGGATACCGTATTCGCGCTCGAAAACCTGGCCCCAGGCGCCTGCCGTGCCATGGCCGCCCGTCAGGGTGACGGAGCCTGCGATCAGCCCGAACAGCGGGTCGAGCCCGAGCATCGTGGCCAGGCTCACGCCCACCAGGTCCTGCAGGCCGATGAAGACGGCGACCACGGCCAGGAACAGCAGCAGCGAACGGCCGCCTTCGCGCAGCTTGGCGAAATTGGCGCTCAGCCCGATGGAGGAGAAAAACACCAGCATGAAGGCCATCTGCAGCTCGCTGCTGAAGCTGAAGGTGTAGCCCAGGGCCTGGTTGAGCACGAACAGGGCGACGGCGACGACCAGACCGCCGGCCACGGGCTCGGGGATGTTGAATTCGCGCAGCAGGCGCAGGTGCTGCACCAGCCATTTGCCCAGCAAAAGGACGAGGGCGGCGAAGATCAGGGTGTAGTAGGCGCTGAAAGTCAGGTGCATGGCTTCCGTGTTCTGGTGGGCGGGCAAGGCAGCTCACCATACGATAGGCGGCATGCCGGGGGGGCGATGTCAGGATAGCCACTGATTCCGAGGCCTGCTGAAAGTGCCCTTCGGTCGTGCCCTGCGTCAGTGCCCTGTCAGCTGGCTACGGGGCCTGGCCGCCTGTCCTCGACGGTGAAGCGGGCCAGCGTGTAGATGCGGCTGTCGGCGCGCATGGGGTTGGCCACGGCACGCAGCTCGCTGGTCCAGCGTTCGGGCGTGATGTCTGCCAGGCCATAGCCGCGTTCCTCGCAGCGTGCGTACAGCACCTGCGGGTTGTGGGCGACGATGGCATCGACCTTGGCCTGTGTGGTGCCGCTGCGCGAGGTGATCGAGGTGCTGCAGAACTCGCTGGCCACGATGGGGTTGCGCCGTTCGGGCGCGGCCTCGGGATCGGCATGCACGGCACAGACGTAGTTCTGGTGCAGGTCGCCGCCCAGCAGCACGCTGTTGCGCGGCGTGGGCTGGGCGCCCGGCGTGAGGTGGCGCACCAGGCGCTGGCGCGCGGCCGGGTAGCCGTCCCAGCTGTCCGTGGCCTGCGATCCCGAGGGCGGCCGGTGCGCCGACAGCAGGGTGGGCTGGGCCAGGATGCTCCAGCGCGGCCCCTCGCTGCCCTGGTGGCGTGCGTCCTCGGCCAGTTGGCGGTACAGCCACTGCTCCTGGGTCCAGCCCAGGAAGCTGCGCGCCGTGTCCGACAGGGCGGCACATTGCGCAGGGCGCACGCTGCCCTTGTCTGCCTCGCCCTCGGTGCGGCAGGCCTGGGCGCTGCGGTACTGGCGGCCGTCCAGCAGATGCAGCCGGGCCAGCCGGCCCCATTGCAGGCTGCGGTACAGCTGCAGTCCGCCGCCGCCATGCGATGCGCCGGCGCCCGTCAGCGCACTGGCGCGCAGCGGCATGTTTTCGTAGAAGGCCTGCCAGGCGGCCATGCGCCGGGCCAGGAAACGCGCGGCATCGCCCTGGCCCTGGTCGCCCGCGTAGTTGTTCTCCACCTCATGGTCGTCCCAGCCCACGGACCAGTTGCACAGGGCATGCGCGGCCTGCAGCAGCGGGTCGCTCTTGTGCAGGGCGTAGCGGTCGCGGTAGTCCTGCAGGGTCTGCGCGGCGCGCAGGTTGTGCGTGCGGGCCAGGCCCAGCGTCATGGCGGGCGTGGCGTATTCGTAGATGTAGTCGCCCAGGAAGATCACCAGGTCCGGCGCATCCTGCACCACCTGGCGCCAGGCCGCGTAGTAGCCGTGCTCCCAGCGCTGGCAGGAGGCATAGGCCAGGCGCAGGCGCTGCGGCATGCTGCCGGGGGCGGGCGCCGTGCGGCAGCGGCCCGTGCCGCTGACCGCCTGTCCCAGCATGAAGCGGTAGTGGTACCAGCGGTCGGGCGCCAGTCCTCCCACCTGCACATGCACGCCGTGGCCCCATTCGGGCTGGGCCATGGCCTCGCCGCTGCGCACGATGTGGCGGAACAGCGGGTCGTGCGCCAGCTCCCAGCGGATCTTGAGCGCAGGCATGGCCGTGGTGTCGGTCTCGCCCAGCTGGGACAGCGGTGGCGTCAGCCGCGTCCACAGCAGCACGTTGTCGGGTTCGGGGTCGCCGCTGGCCACGCCCAGCGTGAAGGGGTTGTGCGCAGGCCGCTCGCCCAGCCGGGCCCAGGCAGGCAACTGGCCCAGCGCCGTGGCCAGGCCCGAGCCGACCAGAAACTGGCGCCGCGGTGCAGGGACGGAGGCGCTGAAGGGCAGGTGCATGGCGGTTCGGGGCAGGTGGCGCAAAAAAGCGGGGAAAGACGGGGCGTGGCCTTGGGTG
>NZ_JAELTK010000248.1:0-321 GCF_016428765.1 Delftia sp. ASV31 | reverse complement strand
CCCCCCCCCCCCCCCCCCCCCCCCCCCCCCCCCCCCCCCCCCCCCCCCCCCCCCCCCCCCCCCCCCCCCCCCCCCCCCCCCCCCCCCCCCCCCCCCCCCCCCCCCCCCCCCCCCCC
Organism: Delftia sp. ASV31; assembly: GCF_016428765.1. Classification (NCBI taxonomy): domain Bacteria; kingdom Pseudomonadati; phylum Pseudomonadota; class Betaproteobacteria; order Burkholderiales; family Comamonadaceae; genus Delftia; species Delftia sp. ASV31. The sequence continues at coordinate 205 of NZ_JAELTK010000248.1, read as the reverse complement.
CTTTTCAATGATCCGGCGACCACCGAGATCTACACTGTTCGCATTTCGTCGGCAGCGTCAGATGTGTATAAGAGACAGGGTCTGGGCCGTGTAGCGCACATCGAGCTCGGCCTTGGCGTGGGGCGCCACCATGTTCGGCACGATGCCGCCCTGCAGCACGCCCACATTGGTGGTCGTGCCCGTGGCGGGATCGGTCAGCGCATGC
>NZ_JAELTK010000247.1:0-321 GCF_016428765.1 Delftia sp. ASV31 | reverse complement strand
CCCCCCCCCCCCCCCCCCCCCCCCCCCCCCCCCCCCCCCCCCCCCCCCCCCCCCCCCCCCCCCCCCCCCCCCCCCCCCCCCCCCCCCCCCCCCCCCCCCCCCCCCCCCCCCCCCCCCCTTTTTACTGCTCCGGCGACCACCGAGATCTACACTGTTCGCATTTCGTCGGCAGCGTCAGATGTGTATAAGAGACAGCCTTCGGGGTTGCCCTTGCCGAAGCTGTCGGGGTCGCGCGAGAACTTCTTGGCCAGCCCGTAGCCCATGAAGCTGGCCGCCACGGCGCCGCCCGGCGTCACGCCCATCCAGCAGCCCACCAGGGCC
>NZ_JAELTK010000031.1:0-63935 GCF_016428765.1 Delftia sp. ASV31 | reverse complement strand
TGGCGCCTGCGGGCTTGAGCCCGGCCATGACGTGGATGCGCGGGCAGCCCAGGGCCCGGGCGTAGGCCACGGCGCGTTCCATGCCCTGGGCAAATTCCGCTTCGCGCCCGGGGATGCAGGCCAGGCCGCGCTCGCCCGCGTTCCAGTCGCCGGGCGGGGCGTTGAACAGCACCTGCTGCAGGCCGTGGTCCTGCAGTCGCCGGGCCAGTTGCTCGGGCGCGAAGTCGTAGGGGAACAGGTATTCGACGGCCTGGAAGCCGTCGCGCGCGGCGGCCTCGAAGCGGTCAAGAAAGTCCAGGTCGTTGTAGAGCATGGACAGGTTGGCGGCGAAACGGGGCATGAAGGCTTTCCTGAAAACGGAGGCTGAGTGTGGCATCAGGCGCGCTGCAACGCGCCGAAGGCCTTGGTGAAGAAGTCCGTGGTGCCGAAGTTGCCGGACTTGAGCGTGAGGTGCAGGCCCTGCGGCGCCAGGGGCGAGGCGGCATGGCACCAGGGCACGCCAGGGTCGATCTGCGGCCCTATGCGCATCTGCTCGATGCCCAGCGCCTGCACGCAGGCGCCCGAGGTTTCGCCACCGGCCACGACGAGCTGGCGCACGCCCATCTCGACCAGCCCCCGGGCGATGGCGGCGATGGTCTGTTCGACCAGTGCGCCGGCCTGCTCCACGCCCAGGCGGCCCTGCACGGCCTTGACGGCCGAGGATTCGGCCGTGGAGTAGATCAGCACGGGGCCGCTGGCGATGTGCTGGCGGGCCCAGGCCAGGGCCTTGCCGGCTTCGTCCTCGCCAGCGGCGATGCGCAGCGGCTCCAGCGCCAGGGCAGGGCGCCCCGAGGCGATGAAGTGCGCCACCTGTGCATTGGTGGCCACCGAGCAACTGCCCGAGACCACCGCCTGCAGGCCGGTGGCGGTTGGCAGGGCGGCGGCCTGGGCCGTGGGCTGGATGCCGAAGTTCGCGGGCAGGCCGATGGCCACGCCCGAGCCCGCCGTGACAAGCGGCATGCCGGCCAGGGCCGGGCCCAGGCGCAGCAGGTCGTCGTTGGAGACGGCATCGACCACGGCCATGCCCACGCCCTCGGCCTGGAGTGCGGCGATGCGCACGCGGATGGCGGCTTCGCCCTGCGCGACGGCCACATGGTCGATCAGCCCCACCTTGCGCCGTGTCTGCGCCTGCAGCACGCGCACCAGGTTGGCATCGGTCATGGGCGTGAGCGGGTGGTTGCGCATGCCGCTGTCGCTGAGCAGCACATCGCCCACGAACAGGTGGCCCTTGAAGACGGTGCGCTGGTTGTCGGGGAAGGCCGGCGTGGCGATGGTGAAGCCACAGCCCAGCGCGTCCATCAGCGCATCGGTCACGGGGCCGATGTTGCCCTGCGGCGTGCTGTCGAAGGTGGAGCAGTACTTGAAGTAGATCTGCGGCGCGCGGCCATTGGCGCCCTGGGCCTGCAGCCATTGGAGGGCCTGCAGCGATTGCGCAATGGCATCGGCCGGCGCGATGGTGCGCGACTTGAGCGCGACAACGACGGCGTCCACGCCCTCGTCCACCGGGCCGGCAGGCACGCCAATGCTTTGCACCACGCGCATGCCTGCGCGCACCAGGTTGTTCGCCAGATCGGTGGCGCCCGTGAAGTCGTCGGCTATGCAGCCCAGAAGAAGGGTCATGGGGATTCCGATGGAGCCTGGGGCAGGGTGATGCCCGGGAAGATCTTGATGACGGCGCTGTCGTCCTCGCGGCCATGGCCGGCGGTGGATGCCTGCATGAACATCTGGTGGGCCGTGGAGGCCAGGGGCAGCGGGAATTTGCTGTGGCGCGCGGTGTCCAGCACCAGCCCCAGGTCCTTGACGAAGATGTCCACGGCCGACAGCGGGGTGTAGTCGCCGGCCAGCACGTGGGCCATGCGGTTCTCGAACATCCAGCTGTTGCCGGCGCTGTGGGTGATGACCTCATAGAGCGCGGCGGCATCGACGCCTTCGCGCAGGCCCAGGGCCATGGCCTCGGCCGCTGCTGCGATGTGCACGCCGGCCAGCAGCTGGTTGATGATCTTGACCTTGCTGCCCGCGCCCGCGCTGTCGCCCAGGCGGTAGACCTTGGCGGCCATGGCGTCGAGCACGCCTTCGCAGGCGGCATAGGCCTCGGGGCGGCCTGCCGTCATCATGGTCATCTGGCCCGACGCGGCCTTGGCCGCGCCGCCGGAGATGGGCGCGTCAATGTAGTGCACGCCCTGCGCCTGCAGCCTGGCCTCCAGCGCCACAGACCAGTTGGGGTCCACGGTGGAGCACATGACGAAGACGGAGCCGGGCTGCAGCGCAGGGGCGATGCCGCCTTCGCCGAACAGCACGGTCTCGGTCTGCTGGGCGTTGACCACCACGCTGACGATGATGCGGCAAGCGGCGGCCATGTCGGCCAGCGTGGCGCAGGCCGTGCCACCTTCGGCGGCGAAGGCGGCTGCGGCCTCGGGGCGGATGTCGTGGACATGCACGTGGTGGCCGGCGCGGCGCAGGCTTTGCGCCATGCCGGCGCCCATGGCGCCCAGGCCGATCACTCCGACGGCGCGGGGTATGGCGGTGGTGTGGTTCATGGCTGGCGTAGGGGGGTCAGGTCATCGGCGATGTAGGCGCGCACGATGGCCGCAAAGTCCTCGTCGCCGCGCAGGCCCAGCTGGTTGGCGCGCGTGGTATCCCAGCGGCCGGGCCAGCTGCCGACGATGCGCTCGACCTTGTCGTCGGGCTGCCAGCTCACGCGGTTGGCCACTTCGTCGCCAGCCACTTCGCGCAGCGCGCGCACCATGTCGCCCGCGCTGACGGACACGCCGGGCAGGTTGATGGGGCGGCGGTCGGCGACGGCGCTGGCATCGAGTTCGCAGCCTGCGACCAGGGCCTCGACGGCGCGGCGCGGGGACAGCAGCCACAGGCGCGTGGTGGCACCCACGGGGCAGTTGGCCGCTTCGCCGTTGAGGGGCTCGCGGATGATGCCGCTGGCAAACGACGAGGCGGCCGCATTGGGCCGGCCTGGGCGCACGCTGATCGTGGGCAGGCGCAGCACGCGGCCGTCGACAAAGCCACGCCGCGTGTAGTCGGCCAGCAGCAGCTCGGCAATGGCTTTTTGCGTGCCGTAGGAGGACTGCGGGTTCAGGGCCGTGCCGTCCAGCACGGTGTCGGGCAGGTCGCCCCCGTAGACGGCCACCGAGCTGGTGAAGACCACGCGCGGCATGTGGCCCACGGCGCGGCAGGTCTCCAGCAGGGCGCGCGAGGCATCGAGGTTGATGCGCATGCCCAGGTCGAAGTCGGCCTCGGCCTGGCCGCTGACCACGGCGGCCAGATGGAAGATCACGGCCGTGTCCTGGTCTATGGCGCCGCGCAGCACCTGCGGGTCGGCAATGTCGCCCACCAGGGAGCGCACGCGCGTGTCGTCAATGGCATGGGTGGCCACCACGTCGAGCAGGTCGATCTGGTGGATGGGCCAGCGGGTGCCGGCCAGCGTCAGCGTGCCCTGTTCGAGCAGCTTGCGGGCCAGGCGCTGGCCCAGGAATCCGGCGCCGCCGGTGATCAGTACTTTCATGTGTCTTGGGGCTTGGAGCTTGAAGGATGGGAAGAAGGGCCGGTCAGCGGTTGACCATCTTTGCGGGGGTGAGCCAGACCGCGATGGCGCCCACCACGAGCACCCCCGCCAGCACGAACATGCCGGCCTGCGTGGACTGGGTCAGGTCCTTGAGGTAGCCGATCATGTAAGGGCTGGCGAAGCCCGCGAGGTTGCCGACCGAGTTGACGATGGCAATGCCCGCCGCCGCCGCCGTGCCCGACAGGAAGGCCGTGGGCAGCGACCAGAACAGCGGCGCGCAGGTCAGCACGCCGGCTGCAGCCAGCGACAGGAAGATCAGGGAAAGAACCGTGTTGTCGGCGAAGAAGGCCGTCATCGCAAAGCCCACGGCGCCCATCAGCGCGGGCACGATCAGGTGCCAGCGGCGCTCGCGGCGCTTGTCGGCGCTGTGGCCCATGAGGTTCATCACCACGATGGCGCACAGGAAGGGGATGGCACTGAGCAGGCCGATGTTCAGCGCGCCCGTGACGCCCGTGGACTTGATCAGCGTGGGCATCCAGAAGGTCAGCCCGTACTGGCCGGCGACGAAGGCGAAGTAGATCAGGCACATCCACCAGACGCGGCGGTCGGCGAAAACGGCCTTGAGCGAATGCTTCTGGGCGCCTGAGTGCTGCTGGTCCAGCTCGATCTCGCGCGCCAGCAGCTGCTTTTCGGAGGCCGTCAGCCACTTGGCGCTGGAGATGCCGTTGTCCAGATAGAAGATGGTCACCACGCCGATCACCAGGGCGGGAATCGCCTCGATCAGGAACATCCACTGCCAGCCGTGCAGGCCATGGTCGCCGTGGAAGGCCTGCATGATCCAGCCCGACAGCGGGTTGCCGAAGATGCCGGCCACGGGGATGGCCGACATGAACAGCGCCACGATCTTGGCGCGCCGGTGGGCCGGATACCAGTAGGTCAGGTACAGGATCACGCCGGGGTAGAAGCCCGCCTCGGCCAGGCCCAGCAGAAAGCGCAGGATGTAGAAGCCCGTGGGCGTTTCCACATACATGAACATGGCCGACAGAATGCCCCAGGTGATCATGATGCGGGCGATCCAGACGCGCGCGCCCAGGCGGTGCATGAGCAGGTTGCTGGGCACCTCGAAGAGGAAGTAGCCGATGAAGAACACGCCTGCGCCCAGGCCGAACACGGTCTCGCTGAAGCCCAGGTCCTGTGACATCTGCAGCTTGGCAAAGCCCACGTTCACGCGGTCCAGGTAGGCGATCACATAGCACAGCATCAGGAACGGCACGAGGCGCCAGAACACCTTGGCGTAGGCGCGCGCCGTCTCCGGAGAGTCGGCCTGGGCAGGGTGGGCCCCGGCCTGGCCGGATGCGATATCCGTTGTCGTCATTTCAAGTCTCCCTTGGGTTCGCCGCTTAGTTCGCCGCTTGATGCGCCGCCTGGCGGCTGCGCGGCTGTGGATGGGCTGGGTGGTGGAATGCGGCCGTGGGCGCCGCGGTGCAAATCAGTAGCGCGCCCCGAAGGTGGTGCGCAGCTCGTCGATGGCGGCCGCGTCCAGGGGCTGCGGCCGGGGATGGGTCATGAGCCAGAGCCTTGCGGTTTCCTCCAGCTCTTCCAGCACATGGCTGGCCTGCTCCACCGAGCGTTCCCAGACCACGGGGCCCAGGCGCTCGAACAAGGCGCCGCGCACCTGGCCGGCCAGCGCGGCCACCTCGGCGGCGGCCTGCGGATCGCCGGGCCGGCGGTAGCGGATCAGCGGGATGCGGCCCACCTTCATGACCTGGTAGGGGGTGATGGGCGGCAGCACCTCGTCTTCGCGCCAGACGCCGGACAGCGTCAGCGCCACCAGATGCGTGGAATGCGTGTGGATGACGGCACGCGCCTCGCCGTCATTGGCGTAGATGCCCCGATGCAGGACCAGGGTCTTGGAAGGCTTGGCGCCGCTGACCCACTGCCCGCCGGCATCGACCTTGGACAGCTCGGCCGGGTCGAGCCGGCCCAGGCAGGCGTCGGTGGGGGTGATCAGCCAGCCGTCATGCAGGCGCGCACTGATGTTGCCGGCCGCGCCGACGGTGTAGCCGCGCTGGTAGAGGCTGGCGCCGGTGGCGCAGATCTGCTCGCGGATGCGGGATTCGTCGCTCATGGGTGAACGCCCAGGCAAAGGCCAGGTGTGCCGGGTGCAGAAAAAGATGTGACTGATATTGTCATCAGGTCATCATACAAATTTTGCGCAAAAATCCAAACAAGGTGAAAACCCTTGGCCAGGCGCCAAGAGGTGGTTTCGGAGGTTCAGGGCTTGGCGGCCAGGATGTCGCGGGCCAGGCGTTCGCCGTCCTGCTCCCAGAAGCTGGCGTCGGCGCGGTGAATGCGGTCTATGGCGTTGCCCATGTGCGTGGCGGCGGCCTTGCGCGCGGCCTTGGGGTCGCCGGCCTCGATGGCCAGCACGATGCTGTGGTGCTCGCGTTCCACGGCCTTGCCGAAGTCCTCGCGCCGCGCCTCGTTGGCGCGCGTGATGCGCATGGCGCCGCGCAGGAACTGCGACAGGTAGTCCAGCGTGCTGATCAGGAACGGGTTGCCCGAAGCCTGGGCAATGGCGCGGTGAAACGCCATGTCCTCCTCCACGCCATCACGGCCCAGCCGCACGGCCTCGGCCAGGGCGCTCTCCGCATCGTGGATGCGCTGCATATCCTCTTCGCTGCGCCGCCGCGCCGCGAGCTCGGCCACCTCGGCTTCCAGCGCGCGGCGCACCTCGGTGATCTGGATCAGCGCATTCCTGCCAGCCGCCGGCAGGCCTTCGAAGTCCAGTGGCTCTATGCCTGCCGCCTTCACGAACACGCCGCTGCCCTGGCGCGATTCCACCAGGTTGCGCGACTTGAGCTGGGACACCGCCTCGCGCACCACGGTGCGGCTGACCTCGAGCTGCTGCACGAGCTCGGCCTCGGTCGGCAGCTTCTGCCCCGGCTGCAGATTGCCGGCGCGGATGCGCGCCTCCAGCTGCCGGGCAACCTGGTCCGCAAGCTTGAGACCGGGCTGAATGGCCGAGAAGGAAACCGTCATGGAGGTGGTGGGGGGCTGGGGAGACACGTGTGGCAGCGATTGTCTCAGAACGGGCCGGCCTGTACGGCCTGCTACGGCAATCGACGCCCAGACCGTCCATGGCGGCCGTAAAGAGACCGATGGTTCTGCCGGAGTTGCGCGGCGCGCCATACTTGCGCCTTTGCAATCCGCCCGCCACGCCCGTCCCGGGCCAAGGCCGCTTCGCCATGTCAACGCCTACCCCGCATTCCGCTGCACCCACAGAACACTCGCACGATGGCGCCAATGCTGCCACTACCGCTATAGCCGCTATTCCCGCCATCGCCTCGCTGGCCGATGCCGCCTTCACCCAGCGCGTGCAGCACGCCATAGACCACAAGACCAAGCCGCTGGGCGCACTGGGGCGGCTGGAGCAGCTGGCGCTGCGCATTGCCTGCATCCTGGGCCAGGACAGGCCGGTGCTGCAGCAGCCGCAGATGCTGGTGTTTGCGGCCGACCATGGGCTGGCTGCGCGCGGCGTGTCGGCCTATCCGGTGGATGTGACCTGGCAGATGGTCGAGAACTTCATGGCCGGCGGCGCCGCCGTCAGCGTGCTGGCGCGCCAGCATGGGCTGGCGCTGAACGTGGTGGACTGCGGCGTGGCACGCGACTTTCCCGCGCGCGAGCAGGACCCCGACGACAAGCTTCCCCAGCCCGGCCAGCCGCGCCTGTGGCGCCGCAAGCTGGGCTACGGCACGCGCGACTGCAGCCAGGGCCCGGCCATGACGGCCACCGAATGCGCCATGGCCCTGCGCAACGGCGCGGCCCTGGTGCGCCAGCTGCCGGGCAATGCGCTGCTGCTGGGCGAGATGGGCATTGGCAATACCTCCAGCGCATCCTTGCTGCTGGCGCGGCTGTGCGGCGAACCGCTGGCCGAGGTCACGGGTGCGGGCACCGGGCTGGATGCCGCCGGGCTGGCCCGCAAGATCGGGGTGCTGCAGGAGGTGCTGCAGCTGCACGCCCAGGCCACCGAACCGCTGGATGCGCTGGCGGCCATGGGCGGCTTCGAGGTTGCCACCATGGTGGGCGCCGTGCTGCAGGCCGCTGCCGAGCGGCGCGTCATCGTGGTCGATGGCTTCATCACCACGGCCGCCGTGCTGGTGGCCAGCCGCCTGCAGCCGGCCGTGCTGGAGCGCTGCGTGTTCTCGCACCGCTCGGGGGAGCCCGGCCATGTGCGCATGCTGGCCCACCTGGGTGCCGAGCCGCTGCTGGACTGGCAGCTGCGCCTGGGCGAAGGCTCGGGCGCGGCCCTGGCCTGGCCGCTGCTGGTGTCGGCCTGCGCCATGCTGGGCGAGATGGCCAGCTTTGCGCAGGCAGGGGTGAGCACGCGTTCGGAGGAGGCATAGCCGCTGGAGCCGCGCCGCGGCTAGCGCGGTAACGCAGCTGCCGCCAGCTTGCCCAGCCGCCTGACCAGCGCGCCGAAGCGCGCGGCATCGGTGTTGCCATAGCCGATCACCAGGCCGTTGTCCTGGGGCAGCGGTGCCAGGGCGAAGGACGAGAGGGTGCCCGGGTTCATGCCGGCGCGCCGCGCCTGCTCCACGATGGCACGGTCGGACAGGTCCGGCGGCAGCCGCACCGTCAGGTGCAGGCCGCCGTGGCCGCCCAGCACCTCATGCTCCACGCCCAGTTGCGTGGCCAGCGCCTCGCGCAGGGCCGCCTGGCGCTCGCGGTACAGGCGCCGCATGCGGCCCAGGTGGCGCGAGAACTGGCCGCTTTCCATGAAGTCCGCCATGGCCAGCTGCTCCAGGCGGTGGCCGCCGCGCAGCATCTCCTGCACGGCGGATGCCGCGCTGGTGGCCAGGGCCTGCGGCAGCACCACAAAGCCCAGGCGCAGTGCCGGGAACATGGTCTTGCTGAAGGTGCCCACATAGAGCACGGGCGCGTCCGGCACCTGGCCCTGCATGGCGGCGATGGGCGTGCCCTGGTGGCGGAATTCGCTGTCGTAGTCGTCCTCGATGATCCAGGCGCCGGCACGGCGCGCGCGCTCCAGCAGGTCCAGCCGGCGCGCCACCGACAGCACGGCGCCCGTGGGATATTGGTGCGACGGCGTGATCTGGATCAGCCGTGGAGGATGGCTGTCCCACAGGCCGGGCGCAATGGCTGCGCCATCCGCATCCACGCGCAGTGTGCTGACGCACAGGTCTCCCCCCGCAAAGGCCGACTTGGCGCCCCGGTAGCCGGGCTCCTCCAGCCAGGCATGGTCGCCCGGGTTGGTGAGCAGTTGCACGCACAGGTCCAGCGCACCCTGGGCGCCTTCGGTGACGATGATGCGCGAGGCATCGCAGCGCACGCCGCGCGAGATGCGCAGGTGCTGCGCAATGGCCTGGCGCAGTGCGGGCTCGCCCGCAGGATCGCCATAGTCCAGCGTGGCGCTGGCGGGAAGGCGCAATGCGCGGTCCTGCGAACGGCGCCAGGCGGGCAGGGGGAATCTGTCCAACGCGGGCGTGCCCGGTGTCAGCGGCAGGCTGCGGTCGATGGCATGGCGCGTGGGCGCGATGCGGTCCAGGCGGCGGGCCGTGCGGGGTGCGCAGGGAGGCGCGGCGGCCGCCTCGGCGGCTGCCGTGGAATGGGTGGATACAGCCGCCACGCGCGTGCCCTGCCGGTCGGCGACCACATAGCCTTCGGCCGCCAGTTGCTCGTAGGCGATGAGCACGGTGTTGCGCGAGACTCCCAGATCCTCCGACAGGGCGCGCGAGGCCGGCAGGCGGTCACCGGCCGGCAGGCGGCCCGCCAGGATGGCCTGCTTCAGGCGCTGGATCAGTTGGCGCTGGCGGGGAGCCGCTCCAGGGCCGGATTGCAAGGGACTGGTCAGCAGGTCAGGGGCGTGCATGCAATGGGTGACGTGGCACCATGAAATAAGAGGGATATGGCGCTTTCAATGATGCCACGCCAGCGCTATCGTGGCCCTGCCAAATGACCTGACCAGGAATCTCCCATGCCCCCCGCACTCAACGCCCACTCCCAACCCGTAGGCCACGACCTTCCCGGCTGGACCCCGCGCCAGCGCCCGCCGCGCACGCCCATGCAAGGCCGCTACTGCCGGCTGGAGCCGCTGTCCGCCGCGCGCCATGCAGCCGATCTGTTCGATGCCTTCAGCCAGGCGCCGGACGCCAGCGACTGGACCTACATGTCGGTGGGCCCCTTCGCGGATGCCCAGGCCTATCTGCGCTTTGCCGAGGCCGCCCAGGCCAGCGATGACCCGCTGCACCACGCCGTCATCGACCTGGCCACGGGCCGTGCCATCGGCTCGCTGGCGCTGATGCGCGTGGACACGGCCAGCGGCGTGGTGGAGGTGGGCTTTGTCTGCTACTCGCGCCAGCTCAAGCGCACGCGTGCGGCCACCGAGGCGCAGTTCCTGCTGATGCAGCGCGCCTTCGACGAGCTGGGCTACCGCCGCTACGAGTGGAAGTGCGACAGCCTGAATGCGCCGTCGCGTGCCGCAGCGGCGCGCCTGGGCTTCCAGTTCGAGGGGGTGTTCCGCCAGGCCGTGGTCTACAAGGGCCGCAGCCGCGACACGGCCTGGTTCTCCATCATCGACAGCGAATGGCCGGCGCTGCGCGCGGCCTACCAGCGCTGGCTGGAGCCGGGCAACTTCGATGCGGGCGGCGGGCAGGTTCTTTCGCTGTCCAGCCTGATGGAGCAGGGTGCGCCGCAGGCTCAGGAGACGGCAGGCGCGGCGTAGTAGGCCTGCAGCACCTCGATCAGGGCCTGCGCATGGCGCGGCAGCCGGCCCTGGTCGCGCACGAGGATGCGGCGCTCGCGCACGCTCCAGGCGTCGGTCAGATCGATGAGTGCCAGCCCCATGCTTTCGCGGTTGCGCCGCGCGGCGCTCTCGGGAACGATGCCGATTCCCACGCCGGCGCCGATCATGCGGCACATGGCGTCGAAGCTGGACAGCTGTATGCGCAGCTTCATGGGCTTGCCCAGGCGCTCGGTCACACCTGCCAGAAATGTCTGCAGCGTGCTGCCCTGCTGCATGCCGATGGCGTCCTCGTCCAGCGTCTCGGCAAACGCAATGCGCTTGCGCCGCGCAAAGCGGTGGCCGCGCGGCGTGGCCAGCACCAGCCGGTCGGTGCTGAAGTGGATGGTCTGCAGGCCCAGCGTGTCCACCTGGCCGGCCACGATGCCCAGGTCGGCCCGGCCGTCGAGCACGCCGCGTGCGATCTCGGCGTTGGGCCGCTCCTGCAGGTCCACGTTCACGCGCGGGTGGTCGGCAAGAAAGGCGGGCAGGATCTCGGGAAGAAAGTCGGTCACGGCCGTGGTGTTGGCAAACACCCGCACATGGCCGCGCAGGCCGGCGCCGTACTCCTGCAGGTCGTGGCGCAGCTGCTCGGACTGCAGCAGCATGCCGCGCGCATGGTGCAGGAAGGCTTCGCCGGCCGGCGTGGGGCGCACGCCGCGCGCCTCGCGGTACAGCAGGGGCATGCCCGCCTGCTCCTCCAGCGCCTTGATGCGCAGGCTGGCTGCGGCCAGGGACAGGTGCTGCCTTTGCGAGGCGCGCGTGAGGCTGCCCAGTTCGGCGGCATGCACGAACAGGCGCAGGTCCGTCAGGTCGAAATGCATGAGGGGCATGAAGGGCGAAGAGGGCATGGGCTGGGTCAAGGCTTTGTCAATTCCGAAGGCCGGGTCAGGAAATGCGCGATTGTGCGCTGGCCCGGCACGGGCAACCATGCGGGCTTGCGACAAGAACAAATGGAGACATGACCATGCCGGATTCTTCCTTTCCCCTGCCGTCGAGCCTTTTGCGCCGCCGAAGCCTGGTGGCCGCCGCACTCGCCTTGCCCCTGCTGGGCCATGCCCAGGCCTGGCCTGCGCGGCCCATCGTGATGATCGTCCCGCAGGCGCCCGGTGGCACCAATGACATCGTGGGCCGGCTGGTGAGCCAGAAGCTGGCCGAGGTGCTGGGCGCCAGCGTGGTGGTCGAGAACCGGCCCGGCGCGGGCGGCAACATCGGCACCCAGGCCGTGGCCAAGGCGCCGCGCGACGGGCATACGCTGCTGATGACCATCAGCAGCAGCCAGGCCATCAACCCCGCGCTGTACCGCAAGCCGGGCTTCGATCCGGTGAAGGACTTCCGGCCCATCGGCCTGATCGGCTCCGTGCCCAATGTGCTGCTGGCCCATCCCGGCTTTGCGGCCAAATCCGTGCCCGAGCTGGTCGCCATGGCCCGGGGCCGGCCCGACGAGTTCCGCTATGCCTCGGCCGGCAACGGCACGCTCAACCATCTGCTGGGCGAGATGCTCAACAGCATGGCGGGCATCCAGCTGCAGCATGTGCCCTACAAGGGCGTGGCGCCCGCGCTCAACGATGTGCTGGGCGGGCAGGTGCCGCTGCTGTTCGGCAGCCTGCCATCGACCCTGCCCCATATCCAGGCCGGCCGGCTGCGCGCACTGGCCGTGAGCGGCGCGGCGCGCTCGCCGCTGCTGCCCGATGTGCCCACCATTGGCGAGACCGTGCCCGGCTACAACGGCACGCTGTGGGTGGGTCTGTTTGCGCCTGAAGGCGTGCCCGCGCCGGTGCTGGCGCAGTTGCAGGACGGCATGGCCCGCGCGCTGGCGGCCAGTGATCTGCGCACCCGGCTGGAAGCCTCGGGCGTGGAGCTGGCCGGGCCGGCGGACAGGCCCGTGCCGCCCGCCCAGATGGCGGCCCTGCTGCGCGAGGACATCGCCAAGTGGGCGCGCATCGTCAAGGCGTCCGGCGCATCGCTGGATTGACGCAAGGCCTCAGCCCTGCGGCTCCATGGCCAGCGCGAACAGCTCGCTGCGAAAGTGGATGCCCAGCCGCGCGAAGGCGCGGTTGCGGTAGGTCTTGACGGTGGGCAGGCTCAGGCACAGGTCGCAGGCAATGCCCTCATGCGTCATGCCCTGCAGCAGCCGGGCGCAGACATCGAGTTCGCGCGGCGTCAGGTCGGGCTGTGCCTGCAGCAGGCGCATGCGCAGGGCCGGCAGTGTCTGCCGCTGCCGGGGCTGGCTGGGTGGGGCGGCCGGGGCCGAGGCCAAGGCCGTTACCACGGCGGGCTGCGCCTGCGTCAGCGCGATGTGCTTGTGCGCCAGGGCCAGCAGCACGGGCGCCATGCTCCCGAAGCGGTCGATCTGCGCATCGCCCAGTGCCCTCTGGTGCTGGTGGCGATAGAAATTGACGGCAAACACACCGCCGTCGTCCTGGTGCTCGACGATGGATACGCGCTCGGCCATGCCGTGCGCGTCGTAGACCAGGGCGCGGTGCTCGCCTTCCACCTCCTGGGCCGTGATGTGGCACAGCACCGTGGCGCGTGCCGGGCCGGCGTCGCCGTGGTTCCAGGTGCTGTCGCGCAGATAAGGACCCGAGAGATAGGCCCACCAGCAGTCGCGCGTGGTGTCGCGCGCCTCGCTGCTGGCCGACAGGAACAGCTGCGGCCGGCTGCGCGGGCCCGTGCGGTAGACCGACCAGGAGGCGGCGGGCAGCAGCGGGTTCATGGCCTCCAGCACCTGCCGGGCGAAGCCGGGCTCGCCCAGGCTGGCGACCATGTGGCCGATGGCGTGGCTGGGCGCGTGGCCGGACGCATGGCCGGACGCATGGGCGCCCAGGGCGCTGGCGTCAGGGGTGTCGGAGGGGGCGGTCCAGTGTCTCAAGGGATGGCAGGGGCGGGCAGGGCGTTGTCATCTTCCGGGATGACGGCCGGCCCGGGCAATGGTGCTTATGCTAGGTCCCGATTCCATCCACCGGAGCCCCAGAACCATGCCAGATGACGTGCCGCAGCTTGCGGCCTTGCCCGATCCGCGCTTTCGCTTCTTCGCCGACCTGAGCGTGCAGGTGGGCCCGCCGCAGGAGGTCGGTGCCACGGCGCACGGCGGGCGCCGACTGATACCCATCCTGGGCGGCACGGCCCGGGGCGACGGCTGGAGCGCGCGCGTGCTGCCCGGAGGCGCGGACTTCCAGCGCATCGTGCACGGCGGGCTGGCCGAGCTCGATGCGCGCTATGTGCTGGAGACCGATGCCGGCGACCTGATCTATGTCTGCAACCAGGCGCTGCGCAGCGGCGACCCGGCGCTCATGGCAAAGCTGGCGCGCGGCGAGCCCGTGGACCCCGCGCACATCTATTTCCGCTGCGCGCCCCGCATGGAGACGGCCAGCCGTGCGCTGGCCTGGATCAACGAGCGCCTGTTCTTCGGCACCGGCGCGCGCCATCCCGACCGCGTGCAGATGCGCTTTCACGAACTGCTCTGAGCCGCGCCTTTCCCCTCTCGATACCCACAATGCAGGAGACAAGACACATGAAAAACCAGGCATCGAAGCCGCGCCGCACCGCCGTGGCCTGCGCACTTGCCGCCGTGCTGGCCACCGGGCTGGCTCCCTGGACCGTGGCCGGCGCCCAGCCGGCCTTCCCGAGCAAGCCCGTGCGCCTGCTCGTCGGCTTTCCTGCGGGAACGGGGCCGGACATCGTGGCGCGCCTGCTCGCGCAGAAACTCTCCGAGCAATGGGGCAACCTGGGCGTGGTCGTGGACAACAAGCCGGGCGCTGGCGGCCTCATCGCCGCCAGCGAGGCGGCACGCGCCGTGCCTGACGGCTACACGCTGATGCTGGGCGAGACCGGCCAGCTCAGCATTGCGCCCAACACCTACCAGCGCCTGCCCTACGACCCGCAAAAGGACTTTGTGCCCGTCAGCCAGGTCGTCACCTCCGACTTCGTGCTGCTGGTCAATCCGCAGAAAGTGCCGGCCCGCAATGTGCCCGATTTCGTGGCCTGGGCGCGCCAGCGCAAGGAGCTGTTCATCGCCACCTTCGGTGCCGGCACGCCCGGCCACTTCGGCGCCTTCATGTTCGGCAGCGCCGTGCAGCTCAAGCCCGAGCCCGTGCACTACAAGAACACCAACGATGCCCTGGGCGGCCTGTTCAGCGGCGACGTGCAGGCCGTCTTCGCCACGGCGGCCCTGGCCGCGCCCCAGGTCAAGGCCGGCAAGCTCACGGCCCTGGGCAGCACGGGCGCCACGCGCACCCAGTCCATGCCCGAGCTGCCCACCATCCGGGAGCAGGGCTATCCGTCGCTGGAGTTCAATTCCTGGTTCGGCGTGGTCGCGCCCGCCAAGACACCGCCCGAGATCGTGGCCAGGCTGCAGGCCGACATCGTGCGCGCCCTGCAGCAGCCCGACAGCCGCAGCCGGCTGGAAGAAGCCGGTTTCCGCGTGACGGGCACCACGGGCGACGAACTCGCCCGCATCATGCGCGCCGACACGGCCACCTGGGGCAAGGCCGTGGCGGCCACGGGCTTCAAGGCCGATTGAGGCTCAGCGCTTGCCCGCAGCCGGGGCAGGCGTCTTGGGCGAGTAGTCGCAGTACGGTGCCACCACGCACTCCCAGCAGCGTGGCTTGCGGGCCTGGCAGACGTAGCGGCCCAGCAGGATGAGCCAGTGGTGCGAGTCCACGGCATAGGCCGGGGGCACGCGCTTCATCAACTGCATCTCCACGGCCAGCGGCGTCTTGCCCGGCGCCAGGCCCGTGCGGTTGCTCACGCGGAAGATGTGCGTGTCCACGGCCATGGTGGGCTCGCCAAAGGCCACGTTGAGCACCACGTTGGCGGTCTTGCGGCCCACGCCGGGCAGGGCTTCCAGTTCCTCACGCGTGCGCGGCACCTGGCCGCCGTGGCGCTCGACCAGGATCTGGCAGGTCTGCATCAGGTGTTTGGCCTTGCTG
Organism: Delftia sp. ASV31; assembly: GCF_016428765.1. Taxonomy (NCBI): domain Bacteria; kingdom Pseudomonadati; phylum Pseudomonadota; class Betaproteobacteria; order Burkholderiales; family Comamonadaceae; genus Delftia; species Delftia sp. ASV31. Next base: position 48,649 of record NZ_JAELTK010000031.1, on the reverse strand, counting down.
CGGTACAGGCCGATGGTCTTGATGTATCCCTCCAGCCCTTCAAGTCCCAGGTCCAGGATGGCCTGGGGCGTATTGGCCACGGGAAACAGCTTGCGCGTGGCCTTGTTCACGCCCACGTCCGTGGCCTGGGCCGACAGCAGCACGGCAGACAGCAGCTCGAACACATTGGTGTATTCCAGCTCGGTCTGGGGCGAGGGATTGGCGGCCTTGAGCGTGGCGAAGAAGGGTTCGATGCTGGTGGTTTTCATTGTGGGGAGCGCGTATCCATCGATGTGGCGTGCATTGTCATGCAAGCGCGGGTATTTGAAAGTGCGTAACAGGCTCTAGGAATGTTCTGATTTTTCATGTCTGCCAGGGTCAGATCGTCTGGTTATGCAGATGCGGCGTTGACTGGCCAGGGCCGCATCGCAATAGTCGGCCGGATCGATTCCGCCGACACCAGACATCCAGACATCACGCCACCAGGAGGGGGGCGACCACATGGCCACTCGCAAGATATCCGTTTCTCCCGCGCTCGCATCGTCACAGGCCCTGCTGGGCAATGTGCGGGACCTGATCGAGGCCGCGCGGCTTCGCGTGGCAGCCAACGTCAACAGTGAACTCACCCTGCTGTACTGGCACATCGGCCAGCACATCCATGGCCATGAATCCGAGGTGCGGCAGGCAGGCTGCAGCGATGAGGTCCTGCCGGTGCTGGCCGGGCATCTGGTCCAGGACTATGGCAGCAGCTTCTCGGAGAAGAACCTGTGGCGCATGACGCAGTTCTCCACCGCGTTTCCCGACCAGCCCCTGGTCGTCTCGCCGACCCGGAAATTGAGCTGGGCGCATTTCATCGTGCTGATTGCGATCAAGGACCCGGTGCAGCGCGAGTACTACGCCAGCATGGCGAGCCTCGAGCGCTGGAGCGCACGCACGCTGCGCAGCCGCATCGACTCCCAGCTCTATGAACGCCTGGCGCTGCCCTGCGATGCCGAGGCGCTGATCGCGCAGGAGCCGGTCACGCCGCGCAGCACCGAGCGCATGTCGCCGGCGCTGTTCATGCGCGATCCCTACATCTTCGACTTTCTGGGGCTGCACGATGCCTGGCAGGAGGGCGACCTGCAGGCCGCCATCATCCGCGAGATGGAGGCCTTCCTGCTGCGGTCGGGCACGGGCTTCACCCTGGTCGCGCGGCAAATGCACATGCATGTGGATGAGCAGGACTTCCACCTCGATCTGTTGTTCTACAACCGCAAGCTGCGGCGGCTGGTGGCGGTGGAGCTGAAGGTGGGCGAATTCACGGCCGAGGACAAGGAGCAGATGGAGCAATACCTGCGCTGGCTGGACCGGCATGAGCATGAGCAGGGCGAGAACACGCCGATGGGCATGGTGCTGTGCACGGGCAACAGCTCCGAGCAGATCGAGCTGCTGGAGCTGGGACTGCGCGGCGTGCAGATGGCCGAGTACCTGCCCGGCCTGCCTGAGCGCCAGGCGTTGGCACAGCGGCTGCGGCAGGCCACACGCCGGGCGCAGTGGCATTGGGCGCAGCGCCAGCTGGAAGGCGGGCCGGCCTGAGCGCCTGCCACTGCGCTTGAGACCCGTTCCCCTTCTTTTTCTTCCTTCGTTCCCTTCTCCTCTTCCTCCTACCCAGGCGGCAGCAGTTCCCGCAGGTGCTCCACAAAGGCCCGCACGCCCTTGGACAGGGTGCGTCCGGACAGCGTCTGCAGCTCGATGGCGCGCGCATTCATGCCGCGCTCGCGGATGGGCGCCGCATGCAGCTCGCCTCGGCGCACGCGCTCGCGCATGGTGACCTCACCGCCCAGCGACAGTCCGCCGCCGTGCAGCACGAAGTGCACCAGGGTCTCGAACTGGCCGCTGACCAGGGCGGGCTCGAACACCAGGCGGCGGTGGCTGCAGGCGATGTCGAACAGCTGGCGCGCGGTGTTGGCGTCCTCGGGCAGGGCAATGGCATGGGGATGCATCTGGGCCAGGGTGATGCTGGCATGTCGGGCCAGCGCATGGTCGGGCCGCATGATGGCGACCACGGGCGAGACCTGGCGGTGCCAGACCTCGATGTCACGTGCCGCCGCGCGGCTGTAGGTCAGGCCCACATCGGCCTCGCCGCCCAGCACGGCCTGGGTCACGGCGGCAGGCGCCTCCACACGCAGGTGGAACTGCATGCCCGGGTACTGCTCGCGGAAAAGCGCCATGGCGCGTGGCAGGAATTCGATGGCAAAGCCGCCCGAGCTGCACACGCGCACCACGCCCCGGCGCAGGCCCTGCAGGGCCTCGATGTCGGAGACCACACGGTCGGCCTCCAGCGCACCGCGGCGTGCGTGGGCGGCCAGCAGTTCGCCTGCCGGGCTGGGCGCCATGCCGCGCGGGCGGCGCTCGAACAGCGGCACGCCCAGCATCTCTTCCAGTCCGGCGACCTGGCGGCTCACGGCCGAGGGCGAGACATTGAGCCGCGTGGCGGCTTCGCTGACCGAGCCGCTGCGCACCACTTCGAGAAAGTAGCGCAAGGCCGTGTCCTGTAGGCGGTTGGAAAGCATGAGGGTCTGCTCATGGTTTGCGAAAAACGCAACGATAAGCCAAGAAAAAGGCGATTGTCGAAATAATTTCGCCTGCTTATGCTGACTTCGTTCCGTCACAAAAACGAGGAAATCCATGGAGTCAAACGCAAGCACCGCAACGCAGCAGCCGGATCTGGCCACCGGGGGTGGTGGCGTCGTGGAGATGTCGGCCGTCGCGCTGTCAAAGGCCATCCAGGGCCGCGATCTGTCCTGCGTGGAGGTGCTGGATGCCTATTGCGCACAGATCGACCGCCTCAACCCCGTGGTCAACGCGCTGGTGTCTCCGTTGGACCGCGACTGGCTGCGCGGCCGCTCCCGCGAGCTGGACACGCTGCTGGCGCGCGGCCAGAGCCTGGGGCCGCTGCACGGCTTTCCCCAGGCACCCAAGGACATCATGCCGGCGGCCGGCATGGTGACGACCAAGGGATCGCCCATCTTCGCGGGCCAGGTCTCGCAGACCGATTGCGTGGTGTTCGAGCGCATGCGCGCAGGCGGTGCGCTGTTTGTGGCGCGCAGCAATTCGCCCGAGTTCGGCCTGGGCGGCCATACCTACAACCCGGTCTACGGGACCACGCGCAATGCCTTCGATCCCTCGCGCTCCGCTGGCGGCAGCAGCGGCGGGGCCGGCGTGGCCGTGGCGCTGCGCATGCTGCCCGTGGCCGATGGCTCGGACATGATGGGCTCGCTGCGCACGCCGGCCGCCTTCAACCATGTCTATGGATTGCGCACCTCGGCGGGCTGCGTGCCGCATGGCCCTTCGGAAGAGGTGTTCTTCCAGCAGTTCAGCGTGGCCGGCCCCATGGCGCGGGACATTCCCGACCTGGCCCTGCTGCTGTCCGTGCAGGCAGGCTTTGATGCACGCCTGCCGCTGACCCGCCGCAGCGAGCCGCCCAAGGACTGGACTGCCCACCTGGCGCGCGACTGCAAGGGCCTGCGCATCGGCTGGCTGGGGGACCTGGGCGGGCACCTGCCCACCGAGCCCGGCCTGCTGGAGACCTGCCGCGCGGCGCTGCGGCATTTCAAGACCATCGGCTGCACGGTGGAAGAGGCCGTGCCGGTCTTTGACTTCGAGCGCCTGTGGCGCGCCTGGATCGACCTGCGCAGCTTCAGCGTGGCCGGGGCCAACGCCGCCCTGTACCGCGACCCGGTCACGCATGCCCTGCTCAAGCCCGAGGCCCTCTGGGAAATCGAGCGCGGCCTGGCGCTGCCGGCCATGGCGGTCTATGACGCGGCGCGTGTGCGCTCGGCCTGGTACGAAACCCTGCGCCGCCTGTTCGACAGCTACGACTTTCTGGTGCTGCCCTGCGCCCAGGTCTTCCCGTTCGATGCGGCGCTGGACTGGCCGCATGCCGTGGGCGGCCGCGAGATGGACACCTACCACCGCTGGATGCAGGCCGTGGTGCCCGCCACCATGGCCGGCTTGCCGGCCCTGGCCGCGCCCGCAGGCTTGGGGCCGCAGGGGCTGCCTGCCGGGCTGCAGATCATCGGCCCGGCACAGGCCGATCTGGCCGTGCTGCAGATCGGCCATGCCTATGACCAGGCCGGTGGCTTCTCGCGCGTGCGCAGCCCGCTGCTCGACTGAAACCGTTGCATCGAGTTTTCCCAGGTTCCCGTTCCCTCGTCCCCCAGGAGATCCGCGCCATGGCCTTGTCCCGTTCCCGTTTTCTGTCGTGTCTGATGGCCGGTGCCACGGCACTTGCGCTGCCCGCAGCCAAAGCCCAGCCCCAGTCCTACCCGGATCGCCCGATCAAGCTGGTCGTGCCGTTTGCGCCGGGCGGCGCCACCGACATCCTGGGCCGGCTGCTGGCCACCTCGCTGGGTGAACGGCTGGGCCAGCCCGTGGTCGTGGAAAACCGCCCTGGTGCAGGCACGGTGGTGGCGGGCGCGCTGGTGGCCAAGGCGCCGCCCGACGGCTACACGCTGCTGCTGGGCGCCAGCACCACGTTGACGCTCAACCCCGCCATCCGCAACCCGCTGCCCTATGACCCGCTGCGCAGCTTCACGCCGCTGGGGCTGGTGGCCGACATGGGCCTGGTGCTGGTGGCCCATAACGAAACGCCTGCACGCACGCTGCCCGAACTCGTGGCCCTGGCCAAGGCCGACCCCGACAAGCTGTCCTACGGCTCCTTCGGCACGGGATCCTCGGTGCACTTCGGCGGCGAAATGCTCAAGACCGCCACGGGCATGCGCATGGTGCATGTGCCCTTCAATGGCAGCTCGCCCAGCCTCACCGCGCTGATGGGCGGCCAGGTGCAGGTGGCCGTGGACACGGTGGTGGCCACCACGCCGCTGATCAAGGCCGGCAAGATCCGTCCCATCGCAGCCCTGGGCCCGCAGCGCCTGGCCCTGCTGCCCCAGGTGCCCACCGTGGCCGAAAGCGGCTACCCGGGCTTTGCCATGGACACCTGGTTTGCCTTCCTCGCCCCGGCGGGCCTGCCCGCACCCATCCAGAAGAAGCTGGAAAAGGCGCTGGCCGACGCCATGGCCGAGCCGGCCATGAAGAAGAAGCTGGTGGACATCGGCCTGTCGCCCGCATGGGGTCCGGCCAGCGCGCTGCAGGAGCGCATAGAGCGCGAACTGCCGCAAATGCGCGCCGTGGCCGCCAGAGCCGACATCAAGGTGGATTGAACGCAGCTGCCTTCCGGGAGAGAGGGGGGAGGCGCGAATCGACTCAGGGGGCTTCTAATCGTGCAGGAAAGCTGCGGCAGGATTGGCGACAATGCAGGCTTCGCCTTTTCATTGCACCGACAAAGAGACTCCTGCCCATGCAATTCGCCGACCGTCTGAACAACGTAGAAACCTCCGCCATCCGCGAGCTGTTCAAGCTGCTGGGCAAGCCCGGCATCATCAGCTTTGCGGGTGGTTTCCCGGACAGCGCCATGTTCGACGTGGCCGGCATCAGCGCCGCCTCCCAGGCTGCGCTGCAGCAGGAGCCGGGCGCCGCGCTGCAGTACGGTGCGACCGAGGGCTACCAGCCGCTGCGCGAGCAGATCGCCGCCTTCATGGCCGGCAAGGGCGTGCGCGAGCTGGCCCCCGAGCAACTGGTGGTGACCACGGGCAGCCAGCAGGCGCTGGACCTGCTGGGCAAGACCATGATCAACCCCGGCGACAAGGTCATCGTGGAAGGCCCGACCTTCCTGGCCACCATCCAGTGCTTCCGCCTGTACGGCGCCGAAGTCATCAGCGCGCCCATCGACGCCGAAGGCGCCCAGGTCGATGCGCTGGAGCAACTCATTGCCGAGCACCGCCCCAAGCTGGTCTACCTGATCCCCACCTTCGGCAATCCCAGCGGCGCCATGCTGAGCCTGGAGCGCCGCAAGAAGGTGCTGGAGCTGGCCGTCAAGTACCAGACCCTGGTGGTGGAGGACGATCCCTACGGCGACCTGTATTTTGGCGAAGCGCCTCCGCCCAGCCTGCTGGCGCTGTCCAGCGAGGTGCCCGGCAGCCGCGACTGGCTGGCGCACTGCGGCTCGCTGAGCAAGGTGCTCAGCCCCGGCCTGCGCATTGGCTGGCTGGTGGCCCCGGCCGAGCTGCTGGGCCGCGCCGTGATGTGCAAGCAGTTCAGCGATGCCCACACCAGCACCTTTGCCCAGGCCACGGCCGCGCAGTACCTGAAGTCCGGCGCCATGCCCGCCACGCTGGCCCATGTGCGCGAGGTCTACGCGCGCCGCGCCAAGGCCATGGGCGATGCGCTGCGCGAGCACCTCGGCGATGCCGTGGAATTCCTGCAGCCCCAGGGCGGCCTGTTCCTGTGGGTGCGCCTGACCGGCAAGGGCGGCGCGCTGGCCGATGCCGGTGAGCTGGCCAAGCGGGCCATTGCCCAGGGCGTGGCCTTTGTGCCGGGTGCGCCGTTCTTTGCGCAAAACCCCGATGCCACCAGCTTCCGCCTCTCGTTCGCCACGGCTGACGAGGACAAGATCCGCGAAGGCATCGCCCGCCTGGCCCAGGCGCTCAAGGCATGAGCGTGGCTGACGACGCAGAACACGGCGGCGGGCACGCAGACGCCGATGCCCTGCAGGCGCGCGTGATGGAGCTGGAGATCAAGGCCAGCTACACCGATGACCTGCTGGAGCAGCTGAACCTGACCATCTACCGCCAGCAGCAGCAGATCGACCGGCTGCTTGACGAGCTGCGCGACCTGCGCCGCCGGGTGCCCGAAGGCGGACCCGCCGGCGGCGCGACCCATCTGCGCGACGAGCTGCCCCCGCACTATTGAGTGCGCAGGGCTGCTGCGTGCGAATGCCCAGGCCAGCCCCTGCCTGGGCATTTCTTCATTCAAGCGGCTTGTTGGCCACGTGCTTCATCTTGCCCAGGAACAGGCGCAGGAAAAAGCCCGCCATGATCAGCATGAAGACGATGGCGCCCAGGCTCATCAGGCCGTAGTCGGTGGAAAAAAGATCAATCATCAGCTTCACAAGTCCTCCTGTGGTTTGTTGGTATCGGTGGGGTCCCGATCCAACTATCGCCGTGGCCTGGCGCGGAGGGCTTGTGATGGGTCAACGCGGCGGCGGGGTGGGTTTGCGGCAGCGCAAAGGGGCAAGCCCCGGCAAGCCCGGGAACTGGGCATGGGGCACGAGTCGATCATCCAGGGCGAGCCAAGCCCATCACCCCCGCATGAACGGCAAGGGCACCTCCGCAGGAATCGGGCACGCATAGGGTCGGCCGCCGCGGCGCTCAAGCAGCTCCGCCTTGGCCTGGGCAATGCGTTCGGGCTGCTCCAGCAAGGAGATGGCCGTGGCCGCCAGCACCTGGGCGGCGCGCACCATGCCTGCGTGGGCCAGGCCGGACTGGCCTTGCGAGACCATCTGCCAGGAGTGCAGCGGCGTGCCGAAGGCGTAGCAGGCCACCCAGGCCTGGACGGTGGGCGTGATCCAGCTCACATCGGCCACGTCGGTGGAGCCGAACAGGGTGTCCTCCACGGCAGGATCGTAGGGCGCCAGGCCTTCGAACACCGCCGGCACCTTGCCGCGCAGCACGCTGGCCAGCGGGCGGCTGACCTGGTCCACGTCGTTGCTGTCCAGCGTGGCCTGGAAGTCTCCGGCCAGGCGATGCAGGCCGGGGTCCACGCGCAGCGGGCCCAGGGCCTGCATCTGCGCATACATCACCTGGTTCAGCGTGCGGTTCTGCAGCAGGTTGGAGCAGGCCTTGTCAAAGATGATCTCAAGCCGGCAGTCCGTCATCAGCGCGGCGCCGCGCGCCACGTTCTGCACGCGCTCGTACAGCGCTGCCGCCTCGTGGTTGCGTGCTGCCCGCACCAGGTACAGCACCTCGGCGCGCGCCTGCACCACGTTGGGCGACAGGCCGCCCGAGTCGGTGATGGCGTAGTGCACCCGCGCATCGGTGGGCATGTGCTCGCGCAGGTAGTTCACGCCCACGTTCATCAGCTCCACGGCGTCGAGCGCGCTGCGGCCCAGGTGCGGGGAATGCGCGGCATGCGCGGCCTTGCCGTGGAAGATGAATTTCGCCTGGATGTTGGCCAGCGTGCTCTGGCTGAACACGCCGGTGAAGCTGGCCGGGTGCCAGGTCAGCGCCGCGTCCACATCGTCGAAGACCCCGGCGCGCGCCATGAAGGTCTTGCCCGATCCGCCTTCCTCGGCCGGGCAGCCGTAGTAGCGCACGCGTGCCTTGGCACCGCTGCGGCGCAGGTGCTCCTGCAGCGCAACGGCCGCGAAATGCGCCGAGGTGCCCAGCAGATGGTGGCCGCAGCCGTGGCCCGCCAGGCCCGGGCTGTCGGTGGAAGGCGTGCAGACCAGGGCGCCGCTTTGCTGGTTCAGGCCCGACAGCGCGTCGTACTCGCCCAGGAAGGCCAGCACCGGGCCCTCGTCGCCCCATTCGGCCAGGAAGGCCGTGGGAATGCCGGCCACGCCGCGCGTGATGCGAAACCCGGCCTGCTCCAGCGCATCGATGTGCAGCCGGGCAGAAGCGGTTTCGGCATAGCGCAGCTCGGCCAGGGACCAGATGCTGTCGGCCAGGGCCGCCATGCGCGGGGACTGCTGCTGGAAGAAGTCCTGGAGATGCTCGACTGCGCTCATTCCGGCTTCACTCCTGCCTTGTCCAGCAGCGCCTTGTTGCGCTGCAGTTCGCTGGCGATCTGGGCCGGGAAGCGGCTCTGGTCCATCTCGGTGACCGAGGCGCCCAGCAGCTTCAGGTGCTTTTGCACCTCGGGCAGGCGCACGGCCTTCACCGACGCATCCTGCAACTGCCGGACGATGGCCGGTGGCGTGCCGGCCGGCACGACCAGCCCGAACCAGCTGATGCCCAGTTCGTTGAGCTGCGCGTAGCCCAGCTCCTTGAAGGTGGGCACATCGGGCAGGTCGGGCGAGCGGCTGTCGCCCGACAGCGCCACGGGGATGAGCTTGCCGCCCTTGATCTGGGGCATGGCCGAAGGCAGCTGGTCGGTCATCACCTGCACCATGCCGGCCAGCGCATCGTTGAGCGCCGGCCCGTTGCCGCGGTAGGGCACGATCTGCACCTGGGTCTTCATGGTCTCGTTGAAGGACGCCACCATCAGATGGCCCAGCGTGCCCAGGCCCGGCACGCCCGCGCTGTAGGCGCCGGGCTGGGCGCGCAGCCTGGCCAGAAAGCCCGGGAAATCCTTGACGCCCATCTTGGGGTGGACCATGTAGACCGACGGCATGGTCACCAGATTGGCCACGGGCAAAAGCCTGCCTTCCAGCTTGGCGGCGCGCGTGTACAGCGAGGGATTGATGGTGGCCGTGCTCACCGTGGCCATGCCGATGGTGTAGCCGTCAGGCGCGGCCTGGGCCATGCTTTCGGTGCCGATCAGGCCGCCAGCGCCGGCCTTGTTGTCCACCACCACGGGCTGGCCCAGCGTGCTGCGCAGGCCCTCTGCGATCACGCGCGCAACGATGTCGGTGGAGCCGCCTGCCGCAAAGGGCACGATGAGCTTGACCGGCTTGTTCGGATAGGCATCGGCCGCATGGGCCGTGGAGGCCGTGTGGGCCAGGGTGAGGCCGCACAACACGGCGGCAAGACCGGACGTGCCCAGCGAGAGCAGGGTGCGCCGCGGCAGCTGAAAGAGGGGTTTGGCTTGCATGGCATGGGTTCCATCTACGGGGGAAGGAGCCGCAGGCCTGGGCCGCGCCGGCTCCCGATGCAGGCGACTATAGAAATCCTGCCGCCCGAGTGGGCCACGGTATTTGTGCCAAGCTATAAGCCATTCCGATAGCTTGCCCTGCGCCGCCTGTGGCGCGCCAGGGCCTGCCTGGGGAAAACACTGAGACTCCCATGAGCAATGACTTCGATGACCGCGACGGCCTGGACGATGCGGCCACGCCCCAGGGGCGGCTGCTGTATTCGCGCCTGACCAAGCATGTGCGCCTGCGCCAGCTGCAACTGCTGGTGGCGCTGCAGCAATGCGGCTCGGTGGTGCAGGCCGCCGCCACGCTGCACATGAGCCAGTCGGCCGCCACCCAGGCGCTGGCCGAGATGGAGCGCGTGCTGGACATCCGCCTGTTCGAGCGGCATGCGCGCGGCATACGCCCCACGCTGGCCGGCCAGACCCTGGTGGACACGGTGCGCGGCGTGCTGGCCGCGCTGGAGGAGGTGGCGGAATCGCTGGCTGCCATTCGCCGGGGCGCGGCGGCCGCGCTACGCCTGGGCGCCATTCCGGCGGCAGCCCTGGCCATTCTTTCGCCCCTGCTGGCGCGGTTCTATGCCGAGCATCCCGAGGTGCATGTCGATGTGCACGAAGACGCCAGCACCCGGCTGCTGTCCCAGCTGCTGGGCGGCGGGCTGGACGCGGTGTTCTGCCGCGAGCCGGCGCTGCTGCCCGGCCCCTTCGTCTTCGAGCCGCTGCTGGCCGACACGGCCGTGGTGGTGGCCGCACGCTCGCATGCGCTGGCCGGGCGCCGTGACGTGCCGCTGCAGGCGTTGACTGGCGCACGCTGGGTGCTGCCCACGGCCAACATCGCCGTGCGCGGGATTTTCGAGGCCGAGGTGCTCCAGGCGCTGCCCGATGCGCCCTGGTTTCCCGTCTCCACCGTTTCCCTGCCGATACTGGAGGGCCTGTTGAGCCAGCCCGGCGCCGTGGCCCTGGTGCCGCTGAGCATTGCGCCGGGCCTGCAGACCCATGCGCGCGTGTGCCGGCTCGATGTGCGGCTGACGGGCAGGTTGGCGCCGCTGGGCGTGGTCTGCCGGCGCGACCAGGCGCCCGCCTTGCTGACCGAGATGCTGTCGCTGTGCCGGCAGATGCTGCCAGCGCCATCGGCCCGCTGAATGCCAAAAGCTGGCGACATGGCTTCTTGCGGCCCCCGCTTGCGGCCACAATACTGTCCGCGCGAAAACACGGCAGCATGGCCGCACCAGACAACAGAAAGCACGCAGAGGACCGCATGATCAATTGGTCGCTAGACGCCGATACCGTCACCCACAGCATCCAGCTGGCGCTGGCGCCGGTGTTCTTCCTGACGGCCGTGGCCGGCATGATCGGCGCCGTGGCCGGGCGGCTGGCCCGCATCATCGACCGCGCGCGCAAGCTGGAAGAACTGCTGCGCAACCCGCAGGAAGAGGACTTCATCGCGCGCAGCCTCACGGAACTGCACTTTCTGCGCAAGCGCGGCCGGCTGGCCAATGTCTGCATAGGGCTGCTGACCGTCTGCGGCTTTTGCATCGGCCTGACCATTGCCCTGCTGTTCCTGGGCGAGGCCTACGGCATCAACGGCCATGGCTATGCGGTGCTGGGCTTTCTGTTCGGCGTGCTGATGTTTCTCTCGGCCCTGGCCTGCTTTCTCTGGGAAACCATCATGGCCACCAGCCTGCTGGACTTCCACACCCTGACCCGCGTGCGCGCGGCCGTGCGCACCATACAGCGGCCGGAACGCAACGACCAGGCCCAGGCTGAGCCGTCCGCCCCGGCAGACGACACCGGCCGCCAGCCCTGAGCCGGGCGCGGATGGCGCCGCCATCGCCGTCGCCATCGCCGCAGCCCATTCACTCCATCGGGTCCAGGCAGGCCGCCGCGGCCTGGATCACGCAGTCCGTCAGCCGCTGCAGGCTGGCCTGCGCATTGCGCGCATGGGCCCAGTACATGGGAATGTCCAGGTCGTTGCCCGGCAGCAGCTCCACCAGGCTGCCTTCGGCCAGCTGCGCGCCGATCATCAGTGGCGGGTGCATGCCCCAGCCCATGCCCAGCTCGCAGGCCCGTGTATAGCCCTGGTTGGAGGGAAGAAAGTGGCGCGGCGTGTTGCGCCGCCCCTCCGCGCCCAGGCGTTGCAGCCACTGGTCCTGCAGGCTGTCCTTGCGGCCGTAGCTCATCATGGGCGTGCGCGCCATGGCCTCGGGCGTGATGCCGTCCTTCAGGTAGCGGCGGATGAAGTCGGGGCTGGCGGCCGCCACGTAGCGCATGCGGCCCAGCGGCCAGGTATTGCAGCCCGGAATGGCCGAGGAAGTGGCCGTGACGGCGGCCAGCACCTCGCCCTCGCGGATGCGCTTGGCCGTGTGGTCCTGGTCGTCGATGCTGATGTCCAGCAGCTCGTTGCCGTCGCGCGTGAAGGCGGACATGGCATCCATGAACCAGGTGGACAGCGAGTCGGCATTGACGGCCAGCTTGAGCGTGGGCAGGGCGGTCTGCCCCTCGGGGACCAGCTCCGGGTTCTTGCGGCGCAGATCGTTTTCGAGCAGGGCCACCTGCTCCAGGTGCAGACACAGCCTGCGGCCCGCATCGGTGCCCGAGCAGGGCTGGCCGCGCAGTACCAGCACCTGGCCCACACGCTCCTCCAGCAGCTTGATGCGCTGGGAAACGGCCGAGGGCGTGACATGCAGCTTGCGCGCCGCGCGCTCGAAGCTGCCTTCGCGCACCACGGCCGCCAGGGCTTCGAGTCCGGCGTAGTCGAGCATTTAGATATTCTTCATTTGGTTGAGTAAATGTAATTTTACTTAACCATTTGCCGGCCAGACAATCCCGGCCATGTGGACTGCAAATGTTTCTTCTTCCTGGCTGGCGGGCTTCACGGTCTGCCTGTCTCTCATCGTCTCCATCGGCGCCCAGAACCTCTATGTGCTGCGCCAGGCCGTGCAAGGCCAGCATGTGCGCGCCTGCGTGGCCTGGTGCGTGGTGAGCGACGTGGTGCTCATCGGCCTGGGCGTGGCGGGCATGGCCCGGCTGCTGGGCGACAACCCCGACCTGGCCCGCTACCTGACGCTGGGCGGCGCCCTGTTCCTGCTGGCCTATGGACTGATCGCGCTGTGGCGCATGGCAATGGCGCCCGATGCGCAACTGGCGGCATCGGGCGGGCAACTGGCCCCGCGTGGCCTGCTGGGCGTGGTCTCCACGCTGGCCGTGATCACCCTGTTCAACCCCCATGTCTATCTGGACACGGTGCTGCTCATGGGCTCCATCGGCGCGCGCCAGGAAGGCGTGCTCAAGTGGGTCTATGTGGTGGGCGCCGCATCGGCCAGCCTGTCGTGGTTCGTGGCGCTGGCCTTTGCGGGCCGCCGCATGAAGCGCCTGTTCGAGAAGCCGCAGGCCTGGCGCGTTCTCGATGGCCTCACGGGCGTGATGATGCTGGCGCTGGCCTGGTGGGTGGCTGGCAGCGCGTTGGCACCGGCAGTTGGCTGACGGCGCAGATCAGTCTGCGGCCGGGGCTTGTTCGCCGGGCGCCCAGGTGCCCACGGCCTCGATGAGGTTCCAGCTGTTGCATTCGATGCAGTAGTGGCCCGTGGCGCCGGTCTTCTGGCTGGTCGCCTCGATGACGACCTTGTGGCCATGGCGCTGGGCCTCGGACAAGGGCTGGATCTTGTCGTAGTTGTATTGCTCGGCCAGGTCGCCCCGGAAGGAAATGGTGATGCGGTCGCGCTTGGGATAGTAGTCACGCTCGTACTTGTCGAGGGTGCGTGTGGCGACGAGGCGGGCCATGCTGTCCGGTGAAGGTGCGCTCAAAGCAGTCTCCTGGTGTATGTCTAGGTTGTGTCAACTTGTTTCATTGTCGGGCTTGTGTTCTGCCATCGGCAACTGCAGCCCGGTCTTGATGCGTTCCAGAGCGATCGAGGTGGTGTAGCGCCGGATGTTGTCGTCTCCGGAGAACAGCCGCGCCGCCAGCGCCTGGTACTCCTGCATATCGGCAGCCGTGACGATCAATGAATAGTCGGCTTCCCCGGTCACGTAGTAGCACTGCTGCACGGCGGGCTCGCGCGCCACGCGCGCGCGAAAGGCCAGGGACAGGTCCGGGCGCTCGTTGGCCAGTTGCACGTCGATGAGCACGGTGAGCGGACGCCCCGTGCGCACGGGATCGACCACGGCCACGTTGGCCGTGATCACGCCCAGCTCCTGCAGGCGCCGTATGCGCCGCTGCACGGCCGGTGCCGAAAGGTGGACCTGCTCGGCAATGAGGCGCTGCGGCGTGAGGTTGTCGCGCTGGAGCACGTCGAGGATGGCGCGGTCAAAAGTATCGAGTGCGATGGCGGGCATGGGGGAGGGGCAGAAAACGGATGCGGAGCGGTCGGAAAGAGCGAATATTGCGCGAAGAGGCCCCAAAACGAGCCTTTTGCATCGCTGGCCTGCAATATCGTACGGGCCATGACAACAAACACCACATGGAACCGCGCCTGGCCCCTGCTGGCCGTGCTGGGCTCGGTCACGGCACTGGGCGTGGGCACTTCTCTTGCCAAGCAGCTTTTTCCGGTGCTGGGCGCCCAGGGCACTTCGGCATTGCGCGTTGGCTTTGCCGCGCTGATCCTGGTGGCCATCTGGCGGCCCTGGCGCTGGACGCTGGCCCGCCCCCAGGCCTGGGCGCTGCTGCGTTTCGGCGTGGCGCTGGGCGCCATGAACCTGCTGTTCTACATGGCGCTGCGCACCATTCCCTTTGGACTGGCCGTGGCCATCGAATTCTCCGGCCCGCTGGCCGTGGCCATCTACCACTCGCGCCGGCCGGTGGACTTTGTCTGGCTGGCGCTGGCCGTGGCGGGGCTGGCCCTGATTTTGCCGGTAGGGGGCGCCGGCGCGGGCGGATTGGTGCTGGAGCCCGTGGGCATTGCCTGCGCCGTGGGCGCTGCCATCTGCTGGGCGCTGTACATCCTGCTGGGGCAGCGCCTGGGCAGCATTCCCAGCGGCCAGGCCGTGTCGCTGGGCCTGGTGTTCGCCGCCATGGTGGTGGTGCCCTTCGGCGTGGCCGAGGCGGGGGCCAAGCTGCTGCAGCCGTCCATCCTGGCCTTCGGCCTGGTGGTGGCGGCCATCTCCAGCGCCTTGCCCTATACGCTGGAGATGATGGCCCTGCGCCGCCTGCCGCCGGCCACCTTCGGCATTGCCCTGGCCACGGAGCCTGCGATTGCCGCCCTCATGGGCATGCTGCTGCTGCATGAGCACCTGGTGGGCACCCAGTGGCTGGCCATCGCCTGCATCATGGGCGCGGCCATGGGCAGCGCCATCACGCGGCCCGCTGCGGCAGCCAAGGCGCCGGCCGAGGTGACGCCTGCGGGTTGAGTGGCGATACCAGGGAAGGGGAATGAAGAAAGCGCTGCCGAGGCAGCGCTTTTTTTGCGGGGACAGGATGCAGCCGAGCGGCTGCATTCCCTGCGCCTCAGAACGCAGGAACGACAGCGCCCTTGTACTTCTCGAGGATGAACTTCTTCACGTCGGGCGTGTGCAGCGCGTTCATCAGCTTGGCGATGTTGGGATCGTTGGCACGGTCCTGGCGCGAGACCACGATGTTGGTGTAGGGCGAATCGGCGCCTTCGATGAACAGCGCATCCTTGGTGGGATTGAGCTTGGCCTCGATGGCGTAGTTGGTGTTGATCAGGGCCAGGTCCACGTCAGCCAGCGCGCGCGGCAGCAGCGGGGCTTCGAGTTCCTTGAACTTGAGCTTCTTGGGGTTCTTGGCCACGTCCAGCGGCGTGGGGGTCAGGCTCTTGGGGTCCTTGAGCTCGATCAGGCCCTGCTTGGCCAGCAGGATCAGGGCGCGGCCGCCGTTGGAGGGGTCGTTGGGGATGGCAATGGTGGCGCCGTCCTTCAGATCCTTCACGTTCTTGATCTTCTGCGAGTAACCGCCGAAGGGCTCCACGTGGACCTTGCCATTGGGCACGGCCACCAGCGAGGTCTTGCGGTCCTTGTTGTAGCTGTCCAGGTAGGGCTGGTGCTGGAAGAAGTTCACGTCCAGCTGCTTGTCCTCGACGGCCGCATTGGGCTGCACGTAGTCGCTGAATTCCTTGATCTGCAGGTCGATGCCCTGGGCCTTGAGGGCCGGCTTCACATGGTTGAGGATTTCTGCATGGGGCACGGCGGTGGCGCCGACCTTGAGCACGTCGGCGGCCTGGGCCGTCAGGGCCGTCAGGGCCAGCGTGGCAATCGCGATTGCGGAGAGGGCTTTCTTCAACATGACCGGAGGACTTTCTTCAACGGGTTGCAAAAACGCCGCAGGCCCGGTGGAGTGGTTCTGTATCGGGCGGTACGGCAGGCAGGCGCATAGTCTAGTGCGGCGCCAGCGGCCGCAATGAACAATTTTGCTATTTGGTTATAAGGCTGTGGCTTTTTATGCAGATTCTTGCGATGCCGCAGCGCGTACCATCGCCGCCATGGACTCCGAAATGCTGCAAAAGCTGGTGCAGGTGCACATGCCCTATGGCAAGTACAAGGGCCGGCTGATCGCCGACCTGCCCGGCAACTATCTGAACTGGTTCGCACGCGAAGGCTTCCCCAAGGGAGAGCTGGGCCAGTTGCTGGCACTGATGCAGGAACTGGACCACAACGGCCTGTCGCACCTGCTGCAGCCGCTGCGCGCCGGGCCGCGCTGAAGCGCAAGGCCGTTGAACCGGGCCCTGGCCCGGCGGGCTCAGGGGGGAAAGCCTTCCACGGTATCCCGCAACTGAACGAGTACGGCCTCCAGTTGCGGCAGAGACACCGAACCCAGTCCCAGGCGCAGCGCATGCGGGGCATGGGGTGTCGTTGCGTAGGCGTGGGCCTGCGATACGGCAATGCCGCACTGGGCCAGCGCCGTGGCCACCCGGTCCATTCGCAGCTCCCCGGGCAGGCGCAGCCAGAGGAAGAGCGAGCAGGGGTGGGCCAGCATCTGCATTCCTGCCAGCGCCTTGCGCGCAATCGCCTGCCGGCGCCGCGCCTCCTGCCGCATGCGTTGTTCCTGCTGCCGCACGGAGCCGCTGGCCATCCAGCGCGTGGCCATGGCCGTGACCAGGCCCGGCATGCTCCAGTGGCTGGCGCGCACCACGGCCTTGACGCGGCCTGCCCATGCCTGGGGCACCACCATGAAGCCGAAGCGCAACCCGCTGGCCACGCTTTTCGAGAGGCTGGAGACGTGAATGCAGCGCTCTGGCGCCAGCGTTGCGAGGGCTGCGGGCGCCTTGCCTGCAAGAAAGGCATAGGCAGCATCCTCGATCAGCAGGCAATCGTGGCGCCTTGCGATCTCCACCAGGCGCTGGCGCTGCGCCAGCGGCATCACCCATCCCAGGGGGTTGTGCAGCGTGGGCATGGCATGGATGGCGCGTATGCGCCGGCGTGCGCACAGCCGCTCCAATGCATCGAGGTCGGGACCCTCGTCAAGGGCAGGGACCGGCTGGAGGTCCAGGTCCTGGAGCTCGGCCAGCATCCTGAAGCCCGGGTAGGTCAGCGCATCCACGGCCACCGCATCGCCGGGCCGCAGCAGCGCACGCACGGCAACGTCCAGTCCTTGCTGCGCGCCGTTGACCAGGAAGATGCGTTCCGGCTCGGCAGCCAGGCCGCGTTCGCGGGCAAGGAAGTCGGCCACGATGCGCCGCTCGTGCAACCGGCCGCCGGGCGGCTGCTGGTGCATGAGCGCAGCCAGGTCGCCCGAAGCAGCCAGTTCGCGCAGCATGGAGCGCAACAGCCCGGCCTGTCCGGGCCAGGTGGGATGGTTGAAGGACAGGTCGGCCGTGTCCGAACTCAGGCGGGATTCGTCGCCGCCATCCCATTCGCGCTGCTGCGGCCGATCCCGCACAAAGGTGCCGCGCCCGGTTTCACCGATGACCAGGCCGAGGGAGGCCAGCCGCGCATACACCTTGCTGGCGGACGCCACGGCCATGCCATGGCGGGCCGCGAGGTCGCGGTGCGTGGGCATCAGCGTGCCGGGCGCGAGCCGGCCGGCGCGGATGTCTTCGGCCAGCCGTTCAGTCAGCAGAGCAACGCGAGAGGCAGCCATGGAGTGTAGCTAGGACAATTTTTTGATTGTTCCAGTCTAGGTCATCACACTGGCGAGACGGGCATTCCCGGGCCTTGCCCTCCCTCTCCAGACAGGAAATCCATGCATCTTCCCAGCACTTATCTCCCCGTGCTCGACTATCTGCAGCGGCAGATCGAAGGGCGGCTTGCCGCAGACGAGGCCACGCACATGCGCTATCCGACCGCGATCTCGCAGATGCTGGGGTTTCGCATAGTGGCCGTCGGCGAAGCCATGGCCGTCGTGGAGTTCGACGCCGATGCGCAGCGCCATGGCAACCAGCAGGGCACGGTCCATGGCGGAATGCTGTGCGAACTGGCCGATGCTGCCATAGGCACGGCGCATTCCACTTTGATGGAGCCAGGCCAGAGTTTCACCAGCATCGACCTGAAGGCGGCCTTCCTGCGCCCGGTCTGGCGCTCCAGGCTGTGCGCGCGGGCGTGGGCCGAGCACCGTGGACGCACGATCAGCCACTACCGCTGTGAAATCGAGCGTGATGATGGCAAGACCGTTGCGAGCATTGCCAGCGCCGTGATGACGCTGCATGGAGAGCATGCGCAAGGCCGTTGAAGCAGCCGCTGGACAAAACAGAAAGGCCGCGACAGGCGCGGCCTTTTGCAAGGAGCAGGCGGTTTACTTGGCGGCGGCGCGGGCGGCTTCTGCCTTGGCCTTGGCTTCGTCGGCCTTGCGCTGCAGCTCGGCTGCCTCGGTTTCAGCGGCCTTGGCCTTGGCTTCGGCTTCCTTGGCGGCTGCGTCCTTTTCAGGGGTCATGGCGCCGGCCAGCGCATTGCCGGCCATGGAGCCGGCAACGGCGCCCACGGCGGCGGCGCCCAGCGTGCCCATCATGCCCGGGCCTGCAGCACCTGCAGTGGCAGGTGCCGCTGCCGGAGCGGCGGCTGCGGCGGGCGCGGCCGGTGCGGCAGGAGCTGCAGGGCTGGCAGGCGTTGCCGCCTTGCTGGCGGTGGGTGCCGCAGGCGCTGCGGGCTGAGCGGGGGCCTTGCCGATCGACGCCGGGCGCACGGACTTGCCGCCGCTGCCCATGCGCTTGGCCTGGGCCAGCGTGGGCACGGTCAGCGATGCAATGGCCAGGGCGATCACGGAGGCAGTGGCGCGGAACGAAGTCTTCACGGAGTTTTTTCCAATCATGGTGGTCATGTACACGGTCGGCGCAGGCGGGCCCGCGCCGGTCGGCGCGCCACAGGCTGCCCGTATGCGGGCAGGCCTGCGGCCTTGTGTGTCACATGGGGATGGGGGAGGGGATTCCAAGCACCGGCGCGCGGATGCGCCGGCGTGCAGCCTGCTGTTGTAGGTGGGCCACCCGGCGCTGGGGCGGTGGCCTATGGGGCTGCGTGAAGCATTGTAGAAAAGACTGGGGCTTGCCGGAAAAGCAAGCCCACAGAACATTCTCAGCTATTGATTGCGGAGCGGCGCAGCGGCCTGCGCCCGCCGCTGCCACCCGTTTTCAGCGCAGGACTTCCAGCAGGCGGTCCAGGCCGCCTTCGGTGATGGAGACCTTGGCTTCGTTGCGCACGCGCGGCTTGGCGTGGTAGGCCACGGACAGGCCTGCGACCTGCATCATGGGAATATCGTTGCTGCCGTCGCCCACGGCGATGCACTGGTCGGGGCGAATGCCCAGCAGCGAGGCGACTTCCAGCAGCGTGCGGCGCTTTTCGGCGCCGTCGCAGATGTCGCCCCAGGGCTGCTCGATCAGGCCGCCGGTCAGCGCGCCGTCACGCATCTCCAGCACGTTGGCTCGCACGAAGTCGATGCCCAGCATGCCGCGCACATGTTCGGCAAAGTAGGTGAAGCCGCCCGAGACCAGCAGCACCTTCAGGCCCGCAGCCTGGGCTGCGCGCACCAGGGTTTCGGCGCCCGGGGAGAGCTTCAGGCGCTCGGCCAGCACGCGGGCCATGTCGGCCTCGGTCACGCCGACGAGCTTGCCCACGCGCTGGCGCAGGCTGTCCTTGAAGTCGGTGATCTCGCCGCGCATGGTGGCTTCGGTGATGGCCGAGACCTCGGCCTTCTTGCCGGTGGCGTCGGCGATCTCGTCGATGCACTCGATGGTGATCAGCGTCGAGTCCATGTCGAACGCGATGAGCTTGTAGTCGGCCAGCTTCAGCGGAGGCTGGATGCCGCGGATCAGCAGTCCGGGCGCGAATTCGGTGACATCGGTCATGGGTGGGGCAGCAAAAAGGGGACGGGCCGCCGGGCTGGCGGGAAACAGGCGCAGATCATATCCAGTGGCGGGCCCGCCGTCAGGCTGCGGGCGGCTGGCGCAGGTAGATGGCGTCCGACCAGGTGGCCAGCCATTGGGGGCGAAACACCACGAAGATGGCGGTGACCATGCCGGTGACCACGGCATCGCCCCAGGCCATGAGCCAGCGCGCGATGCGCGACAGATCCTCGTTGACGCCGGGCAGGGCGTGGCCCGCCGCCTGGGCCAGCAGGGCCGAGATGAAAACGCACAGCACCGTGCCCGCAAAGCCGCGCGCCAGGATGTAGACAAAGATCTGGTGCGGCAGCCAGCGCCGCAGCGCCGCGCCCCAGAGCATGGCCAGCGTGGCGGGCACGATGCCCTGCCAGACCGAGATGCCCAGCGCATCGCCCCAGCCCAGGGCCGGCGACAGCAGGGCGGCCAGCCCGCCCACGATGAGCAGCAGCGGCACGGCCAGAGGCCAGCCCAGCATGAGCACCACCAGCGGCGCCGAGGACCACTGCAATTGCAGCGGCATGCGGTGCAGCGTGGGCAGGGCCCAGATCCAGGGCAGCAGCACGAGCACGCCCAGCAGCGGCGTGACCAGGGGCGAGGCCATGCGGTCCTGCGGGCCGCCCGGACCCGGGCGGCCGGCCAGCATGCGCCAGGGGCGCAGCCACAGCGCGGTGGCCAGGGCCAGCAGGGCGATGCTCGCTTCGAGGAACATGGCTGGAACGACGCGTTCTATGCGGGCTGGGCTGCCTTCGCCTCCACCAGCGGCTGGCCCAGGCTGCGCAGCACGTCGCGCACCATCTGGGCGCGGTCCTTGGGGTTGTCCAGGGCACGCTCGATGCGCAGCTTCTCGTTGCCGGCCAGCTTGATGTGCTTGTTCTTCTGGATGAGGTGGATGATGGCCATCGGGTCCACGGGCGGCTGGGGCTTGAAGGTGATGTTGATGACGCCGGGCGCTGCATCCACCTTGACCACGCCGTAGGGCTGGGACAGCACGCGCAGGCGGTGCACGTCGATCAGCGTCTGCGCCTGGGGCGGCAGCTTGCCGAAGCGGTCCACGATTTCTTCGAGCAGGGTGTCGATCTGGTCGCTGGTGCGGGCCGTGGCCAGTTTCTTGTAGAAGGACAGGCGCAGGTGCACGTCGCCGCAGTAGTCGTTGGGCAGCAGGGCCGGCGCGTGCAGGTTGATGTCGGTGGAGGCCGACAGCGGGCTGAGCAGGTCGGGCTCCTTGCCGGCCTTGAGGCTGCGCACGGCCTCGGACAGCATCTCGTTGTAGAGCTGAAAGCCCACCTCCATCATGTTGCCGCTCTGGTTCTCGCCCAGCACCTCGCCGGCGCCGCGGATCTCCAGGTCGTGCATGGCCAGGTAGAAGCCCGAGCCCAGTTCCTCCATCTGCTGGATGGCCTCCAGCCGCTGCTGGGCCTGCTTGGTCAGGCTGTCCAGGTCGGGCACCATCAGGTAGGCATAGGCCTGGTGGTGGCTGCGGCCCACGCGGCCGCGCAGCTGGTGCAGCTGGGCCAGGCCGAACTTGTCGGCGCGGCTGATGAGGATGGTGTTGGAGCTGGGCACGTCGATGCCGGTCTCGATGATGGTCGAGCACAGCAATATGTTGTAGCGCTGGGCCACGAAGTCGCGCATCACGCGTTCGAGCTCGCGCTCGGGCATCTGGCCGTGGGCCACGGCAATGCGTGCCTCGGGCAGGATTTCCTCGAGCTTTTGCTTGCGGTTCTCGATGGTCTCGACCTCGTTGTGCAGGAAGTAGCACTGGCCGCCGCGCTTGAGCTCGCGCAGCACGGCCTCGCGGATCACGCCCGTGCCCTCGTTGCGCACAAAGGTCTTGATGGCCAGGCGCCGCTGGGGCGCGGTGGCGATGACGGACAGGTCGCGCAGGCCTTCCAGCGCCATGCCCATGGTGCGCGGGATGGGCGTGGCCGTCAGCGTGAGCACGTCCACCTCGGCGCGCATGGCCTTCATGGCTTCCTTGTGGCGCACGCCGAAGCGGTGCTCCTCGTCGATGATCAGCAGGCCCAGGTTCTTGAACTGCGTGGACTCCGACAGCAGCTTGTGCGTGCCCACGACGATGTCCACCGAGCCGTCGGCAATGCCCTTGACGGCCGCCGTGATCTCCTTGCCCGAGCGAAAGCGCGAGACTTCGGCCACCTTGATCGGCCACTTGGAGAAGCGGTCCACCAGGGTCTGGTAATGCTGCTCGGCCAGCAGCGTGGTGGGCGCGAGAAAGGCCACCTGCTTGCCGCCCGTGATGGCCACGAAGGCCGCGCGCAGCGCCACCTCGGTCTTGCCGAAGCCCACGTCGCCGCAGACCAGGCGGTCCATGGGCTGGGGGCTGATCATGTCCTGGATCACGGCGTGGATGGCGGCGCGCTGGTCCGCCGTTTCCTCGAAGCCGAAGTCGTTGGCGAACTGCTCGTAGTCCTGGGGCGAGTAGCGGAAGGCATGGCCCTGGCGTGCGGCGCGGCGCGCATAGATGTTCAGCAGCTCGGCTGCCGAGTCGCGCACCTGCTCGGCCGCCTTGCGCTTGGCCTTTTCCCACTGCGTGCCGCCGAGCTTGTGCAGCGGCGCGTCCTCGGGCGAGACGCCCGTGTAGCGGCTGATCAGCTGCAACTGGCTGACGGGCACGTAGAGCACGGCGTTGCCCGCGTACTCCAGGTGCAGGAACTCCTGCACGGCCGGCGTGCCGTCAGGGTTCTTCTGGCCCATGTCCATGTTGACCAGGCCCTGGTAGCGGCCGATGCCGTGGTCCGAATGCACCACGGGGTCGCCCACCTTGAGTTCGGACAGGTCCTTGATCAGCGCCTCCACATCGCTGACCTGCTCCTGGCGGCGGCGCCTGCGGCCCGTGGGGCTGGTGGCGAACAGCTCCGTCTCGGTGACGAAGTCCAGGCCTTCCTCCACCCAGGCAAAGCCGTTCATCAGCCCGGCCGTGGCAATGCCCACCTTCTCGCCCGCATCGCCCTGGAACTCGGCCAGCGAGTCGAAGACCGGCGGGTTCACGCCCGAGGCGCGGAAGAAGTCCAGCAGGCTTTCGCGCCGGCCATCGGACTCGGCCAGCAGCAGGATGCGGTGGGCGCTGCTGGCAATGTGCCTTTGCAGGCGCGCCAGCGGGTCTTCCGCGCCGCGCACCACGGACAGGTCCTCCAGCTTCTGGAAGATGGCGCTGTCTGCCACGTCCTCGGTGCCGGGGCGCAGCGCGAGCTGGGCGTGCTCCTTGGCGCGCGTGTAGAACTGGTCGGCGGACAGGAACAGCACCTCGGGCGGCAGGGCCGGGCGCTCGGGGTCGCCCTGCACCAGGCGGAAGCGCTCCTTGGTGTCCTGCCAAAAGCGCTGGAAGGCCGGCTCCAGTTCCCCATGCATCACCACGGTGGCATCGGCGCCCAGGTAGTCGAACACGGTGGCCGTTTCGTCGAAGAACAGCGGCAGGTAGTACTCGATGCCGGCCGTGGCAATACCCTGGCCCATGTCCTTGTAGATGCGGCTGCGCGTGGGATCTCCCTCCAGCAGCTCGCGCCAGCGCTGGCGGAACTTGGCGCGCGCGTCCTCGTCCATGGGGAACTCGCGGCCGGGCAGCAGGCGCACCTCGGGCACGGGGTAGA
Organism: Delftia sp. ASV31; assembly: GCF_016428765.1. Taxonomy (NCBI): domain Bacteria; kingdom Pseudomonadati; phylum Pseudomonadota; class Betaproteobacteria; order Burkholderiales; family Comamonadaceae; genus Delftia; species Delftia sp. ASV31. Next base: position 25,137 of record NZ_JAELTK010000031.1, on the reverse strand, counting down.
GGCTGCGCTGGGTGTCGGGATCGAAGGTGCGGATGGAGTCGATCTCGTCGTCGAACAGATCCACGCGGTAGGGCTGCAGCGAGCCCATGGGAAACAGGTCGATCAGGCCGCCGCGCACCGCGTACTCGCCGTGGCTGACCACCTGGGAGACATGCTGGTAGCCGGCCAGGGTCAGCTGGGCCTTGAGTTTGGCCTCGTCCAGCTTCTGGCCGCTCTTGAACTCGAAGGTGTAGCCGGCCAGGAAGGAGGGCGGCGCCAGCCGGTACAGCGCCGTGGTGGCGGGCACCAGCACCACGTCGGCACCATGCTCCTTGTCGCGCTGGTTGATGCGCCACAGCGTGGCCAGGCGCTCGCTGATCAGGTCCTGGTGGGGGGAGAAGCTGTCGTAGGGCAGGGTCTCCCAGTCGGGGAACAGCGCGCAGCGCAGGCCCGGGGCGAAGAAGGCCATCTCGTCGATCAGCCGCTGGGCATCCGAGGCGTCGGCCGTGACGATGGCCGTCACCCGGCCAGCAGCCTTCTCGCGCTCGCCCAGGCGGGCCAGCAGCAGGGCGTCGGCGCTGCCCACGGGGCGGGGCAGGGTGAAGCGTTTTCCGGGAGTGAGCTTGGGCAGTTCCATGGTGCTTGGACGTTGGCGCCGCAGCGCCTGGGCGAAGTAACGACAAAACCCCTCGGCACGCGCAGAGGGGTATGGAACCATTTTAGCCAGCGCGCATGACGGCCATGCAGGCATGCCCGCATGTCCATGGTGGCGCATGGCCGTCACTACAATGCGCCACCATGACAGATCTGCTTGCGGCGGCTGCGCCCGCGTCCCTGGAGCCGGCCCGCCTGTGGGCCTTGATCCCCTGCGCGGGCACGGGCTCGCGCGCCATCGCACCCGATGCGCCTGCGCCTGAACTGCCCAAGCAATACCACCTGGTGGCCGGTGCGCCCATGGTGGCGCACACGCTGGCCGCCTTTGCGGGCACGGCGCGTGTGCGCCACACGCTGGTGGTGATCGCGCCTGGCGACGACTTCTGGCGCCAGGGCCTGCCGGGCCCGTCGCCCACGCGCTATTCCACGGCGGCCTGCGGCGGCGCCACGCGGGCCGAATCCGTGACCAACGGCCTGAAGGAGCTGCTGGCGCGCGGTGCGAGCGCGCACGACTGGGTGCTGGTGCACGACGCCGCGCGCTGCCTGGTGACGCCCGAACTGATCGATGCCCTGATCGACGCCTGCGAGCACGATGCCGTGGGCGGCCTGCTGGCGCACAAGCTGCCCGACACGCTCAAGACGGCCGTGACCGGGCCTGGCGGTGTGCGCGTGGCGGGCACGGTGGACCGCAGCGACAAATGGCTGGCGCAGACGCCGCAGATGTTTCGCATCGCGCCGCTGCTCGACGCCCTGGAACACGCGGGATCGGCCGTGACCGACGAGGCCAGCGCCATGGAGGCCGTGGGCCAGCGCCCGCGCCTGGTGCCCGGCGGCGCGCAGAACTTCAAGGTCACCTATCCCGACGACTTTGCGCTGGCTGCCGCCGTGCTGTCGCAGCGCGCGCATGGCGCGACGCTGGAACGCTACCGGGGCAAGCGCGACCAGCCGCAGGCGTCGGGCAATCCGTTTTTCTGAACCTGGAATGTTTCACATGAATTTTCGTATTGGCGAGGGCTGGGACGTGCATGCCCTGGTGCCGGGGCGCAAGCTGATCCTGGGCGGCATCGAGGTGCCGCATGAACTGGGGCTGCTGGGGCACTCCGATGCCGACGTGCTGCTGCACGCCATCACCGACGCGCTGCTGGGCGGCGCGGCGCTGGGCGACATCGGCCGGCATTTCCCCGACACCGACCCCGAATTCCGTGGCGCCGATTCGCTGGTGCTGCTGGTGGAGGCTGCGCGCCGCGTGCGCGCCACGGGCCTGGAGATTGGCAACATCGACAGCACCATCATTGCCCAGGCCCCCAAGCTGGCGCCGCACATTCCTGCCATGCGCGAGCGCATCGCCACGGCGCTGGGGCTGGCGCTGGACCAGGTCAACGTCAAGGCCAAGACGGCCGAGAAGCTCGGGCCCGTGGGCCAGCAACAGGCCATGGAGGCGCGCGCCGCCGCCTTGCTGTTCCGCGCCTGACCAGCGGGGTGCCGTCCCCATGGCAAAAGGCCCCGGCGATCGGTCAACGATCGCCGGGGCCTTTGTGTCTGCCGAACGTATCTGCCGAACGCGCGCTGCGGGCTCAGTCCTCTCCGTCCAGGGCGCCGTCCTGCGCACGCGGGGGCAGCTGGCGCTTGATCTGCGGGCGCTGCAGACGCTGCTCGGGCTCGGCACCCTTGGCCACGCCCGAGGCACGCTGCAACTGCACATGGGCAACCAGCCCGCCCGTGGAGGAGTTGGACAGCGCAAACACGCCGCCCATGCGCTGCACCGTCTTGTCCACGATGGACAGGCCCAGGCCCGCGCCCGCTGCGGCTGTGCGCGCGGAGTCGCCACGGAAGAAGGGCTGGGTCAGGCTGGCCAACTGCTCGGGCGGCACGCCACGGCCATGGTCGCGGATGCGAATCACGACCCAGCTTTCGCGCTCCGATGCCGTCACGTCCACGTGGGTGGTTTCGGTCTCGGGCGTCTTGCCGTAGCGGCGAGCGTTCTCGAACAGGTTGGAGATCACGCGCGCCAGTTCCACCTCGTCGGCCAGTACATAGACGCCTTCGGGCACGGCCATGCTGATCTGCAGCTCGCGGTGGTCCTGCACCGCATAGACGCAGGAAGACACCACGGCATGCAGGTTGACCGGGTTGAGGGTCACATGGTCAGGGCGGGCATAGTCCAGGAATTTGTCGATGGTGGCATCCAGCTGCACGATGTCGGCCACCATGTGCTCGCGCGCCACATCGTCCACCACGCTCATCTCGGTCTCCAGCCGCAGGCGGGCGAGCGGCGTGCGCAGGTCGTGGGAGATGCCAGCCAGCATCACCGCGCGGTCCTGCTCCAGTTGGGCCAGTTTCTGCGCCATGCGGTTGAAGCCGATGTTGACCTCGCGGATCTCGCTGGTGACGGCTTCCTCGTCGAGCTGGCTGGCGTCAAAGTCGCCATCTCGCACGCGGTTGGCCGCATAGCTCAACTGCTTGAGCGGCCGGTTGATCAGGCGCGCGATGGCTGCCGCCCCCGCCAGGGACAGCAGGCCGGCCGTGATCAGCCAGATCAGCCAGGTGCGCCCGCTGGCCGGCGTGAAGCGCGAGCGGTCCATCAGCAGCCATGTGCGGTCGCCATTGATGGTGAAGCCCACCCACAGCCCCGGTTCGCCATTGACGCTGCGCGCCACGATGGTGCCGTAGCCCAGGCGGCGCGTGAGCTCCTCGGTCAGGCGCTTGCCCAGCGTGCTCTGGTCCAGCAGCTCGAAGCTGTCGCCAGGCTCGCGCGGCAGAATGCGCACGCCTTCCTGGTCGGCCATGGTCTTGATCAGCGAGACGCGGTTGATGGCATCCGAATGCACCAGGGCCGCGCGGCTGAGGTTGACCAGCGAGGCGATCTGCTGGGCGGTGTGCAGCGTGCGCGGCTCGAACTCGAAGGCACGCAGCGTCTGCAGCCACGCCAGGATGCTGCCCACCAGCAGCAGGGCCAGCAGGCAGAAGGTACGCCAGAAAAGATTGAGTCCCAGCGGAGAGCGCGCAGTCATGCGCCGCTCGTAGTCGAGCGGCGCAGGGCTGGTGGCGTCGTGGGGCGGGACGGTGAAAGAACTCATGGAATGCGGTTCGTCATTCTAGGGGCCGGCTGCGAGATTACGCCTGTGCCGGCCAGCCTGCGTTACCGGTTGTCTCGGACGACAGGGTGAGGTTTTGGCGCTGCGCATTTGTCAACGGCACCTAAAACATTACGGCTCCAAGCCAGGGACGCCGAGCAAGAGCCGCCTCGCGGCGAGGGCGTCGTCCCCCTCCCGCGGAGCGAGAGAGGGGGAAGGCGCGCAGCGCCTCAGGGGGTGATGCATTTCAGTTCGCGCCGTCCGGTACGAACACGTAGCCCACACCCCAGACCGTCTGGATATAGCGCGGTGCGGCGGCATCTTCCTCGATCAGCTTGCGCAGGCGCGAGACCTGCACGTCCAGGCTGCGGTCGAAGGGCTCGAACTCGCGGCCGCGCGCCAGCAGGGCCAGCTTCTCGCGCGACAGCGGCTGGCGCGGGTGGCGCACCAGGGCCTTGAGCATGGCGAATTCGCCCGTGGTCAGCGGCAGTTCCTCGCCGTTCTTTTGCAGCACGCGCGTGCCCAGGTCGAAGGTGAAGGGGCCGAAGCTCACCACCTCGTTGTCGCCGGAAGGCGCGCCCGGCGCTTCCTGCGGCGGGCGGCGGCGCAGCACGGCATGGATGCGGGCCAGCAGCTCGCGCGGGTTGAAGGGCTTGCCCAGGTAGTCGTCGGCGCCCACTTCCAGGCCCACGATGCGGTCCACGTCCTCGCCCTTGGCGGTCAGCATGATGATGGGCGTGCGGTCATTGGCCGAGCGCAGGCGGCGGCAGATGGACAGGCCATCCTCGCCGGGCATCATCAGGTCAAGCACGATCAGGTCCACGGTCTCGCGCAGCAGGATGCGGTTCAGCGCCTTGCCATCTTCGGCAATCATGATCTCGAAGCCTTCCTGCGTCAGGTAGCGGCGCAGCAGGTCGCGGATGCGCGCATCGTCATCCACCACCAGGATCTTGTCGGTGCGGTTGGTCGTAGTGGCCATGTTCATCCTCGGTCGGTCATTTGTAACAGCCGCCATTGTTACCAGCTTGCGCTGAAAAGTCTGGTCAAAACCCCGAACTTTTGCCGTGTGTTACAGATGTTGCGTTTAAATTTAGAACGGAAAATGTGTCTTTAGAATATTTAACTATGGGTTCATCGCGTTGATGCATTTATCGTTGCAATAATGTTGTGAATGACGGGGCGAATAGGCCTGAACGGCTCCATACCTGTCACCATCTGGCGGCATGCCGTAGCGAAAGGGCGGCATGCAGTTGTATCCCTGAACTACCTTTCATTTCAAAGGGTGAACGCATGAGCAAGCTTTCCAAACAGCTGTCCCGCCCCTGGGTCAAGTCCGTGGTCGCGGCCACTGCGCTGGCCTGTGCCAGCGGTGCCTGGGCGCAGAACGCCGCCTCGGCGCAGGCACAGCCGGCCAATGTGGTGCAGTTGTCTGCAGAAGGCTCGGTGGATGTGGTGCAGGACCTGCTGACCGCTACCTTGTCGGCCACGCGCGAAGGGCGCGATGCGGCCACGGTCCAGTCCCAACTGCAGAAAGTGGTCGAGGCCGCCATGGCAGTGACCAAGCGCAGCGCCCAGTCGGGCCAGATGGATGTGAGCACCGGCAGCTTCGGCATCTATCCGCGCTATGGCAAGGACAACAAGGTGGAAGGCTGGCAAGGCCGCGCCGAGATTCTTCTGCAGGGCCGCGACTTCGCGCGCATCACGCAGACGGCGGCCCAGGTGCAGGACATGACGCTGTCGCAAGTGGGCTTCGGCCTGTCGCGCGAGGCCCGTGAAAAGGTCGAGGGCGAGGCCCAGGCCAAGGCCATCGAACAGTTCAAGCAGCGCGCCTCCACGCTGTCCAAGAGCTTCGGCTTTGCCAACTACAGCCTGCGCGAGGTCAACGTGAGCAGCAGCGATACCTCGGTGCCCATGCCGCGTCCGCGCATGATGGCCATGTCCGCCAAGGCTGCCGGCGCGGAAATGGATGCCGTGTCCGTGGAAGCGGGCAAGGCGCAGGTGATGGTCCATGTTTCGGGTTCGGTGCAGATGTACTGACCGGGTGACCCATCCATGAAAAAAGGAGCGCCGTGGCGCTCCTTTTTTGGCAGTGGTCCTGTCTGGCCGCGATTACTGCGCAGCCCAGCCGCCATCCATGTTCCAGGCCACGCCGCGCACGTTGGCGGCAGCGGGCGAGCAGAAGAACACGGCCAGCTCGCCAAGCTCCTCGGGCGTGGTGAACTGCATCGAGGGTTCCTTTTCGCCCAGCAGCAGCTTCTTGGCTTCTTCATTGCTGATGCCGTGCTGCTCGGCCTTGGCGTCCACCTGCTTTTGCACCAGCGGCGTCAGCACCCAGCCGGGGCATATGGCGTTGCAGGTGATGCCGGAGGTGGCGTTCTCCAGGGCCGTGACCTTGGTCAGCCCGACAATGCCGTGCTTGGCCGCCACATAGGCGGACTTCTGCGCCGAGCCCACGAGGCCGTGCACCGAAGCCACGTTGATGATGCGGCCCCAGCCCTTGCCGCCATCGGCCGCCTGCATCATGGGCAGGACCAGGCGCGAGGTGTGGAAGGCGCTGGACAGGTTGATGGCGATGATGGAATCCCAGCGCTCGGGCGGGAAGTCTTCCACGCGTGCCACGTGCTGGATGCCGGCATTGTTCACGAGGATGTCGATCTGGCCGAAGTTGCGCACGCTGTACTGGACCATGTCCTCGATGTCTGCCACGCGGCTCATGTCGGCACCGTGGTAGGCGACCTGGGCGCCGGCGGCCTGGCCTGCGGCCAGCACTTCGGCCCGCGGGCCGTCCACATCGCCGAAACCATTGAGCACGATATTGGCGCCCTGGCGGGCCAGCGCCTTCGCGATCCCGAGGCCGATTCCGCTGGTCGAACCGGTCACGAGGGCAGTCTTGCCTTTCAACATAGAGAGTCTCCGAATGAATGTACGATGCAACACAGCCATTATCGGCGCCGGCTCCGCGAATGCGTTTCCATGAATCATCCTACGCTGAACTACGTATCCTGCCCGGCAGTTGCCGGGCGTGCCTCACCCTGGAGCCGTACTGCCAGCCCGGCTGCTCAAGAGAATGCGTCGCACCGCATGGCCTATTGGGAATGGAATCGCACCGGCGATCCGCACCATCCCCATGTCGTGGTCTGCGTGCACGGCCTGTCGCGCCAGGGGCGTGACTTCGACGTGCTGGCCGAGCGGCTGAGCGAACGCGCCCGCGTGATCTGCCCCGATGTGGTCGGGCGTGGCGAAAGCGACTGGCTGCAGGATCCGGCCGCCTACCAGGTGCCTCTTTACGCAGCCGACATGCTGGCCTTGCTGGCCCAGGTGCATGCGCAGGCGCCCGTCGAACAATTGGATTGGGTGGGCACCAGCATGGGCGGGCTGATCGGCATGGCGCTTGCAGGCCAGCCGGGGCTGCCGCTGCCGGCGCCCATCCGCAGGCTGGTGCTCAACGATGTGGGGCCTGTCATCGAGTGGTCTGCCCTGGAGCGCATAGGGCAGTACCTGGGCAAGGGCGTGCATTTTGAAAATCTTGAACAGGCAGCCCATGCGCTGCTCTTGATTTCCGAAGGCTTCGGCCCACATAGCGAAGGGCAATGGTTGCGATTGACGCGACCTATGATGCGGCCGGCCGCCGATGGCGGCCTTGTCTTGCACTATGACCCTCAGATTGCAGTGTCCCTGCAGCAGATGACGCCCGAGATGGCCCAGGCCGGCGAAGCGCTGCTGTGGCAGCTGTATGACCAGATCAAGGCACGCGTCTTGCTAGTTCGTGGTGCGCAGTCCGATCTGCTGACTGCGGCCACGGCGCAGGCCATGGCGCAGCGCGGCCCGAAGGCGCATTGCGTGGAATTTGAAGGGGTGGGGCATGCGCCCACCTTCGTCGCAGCAGGGCAGGTGGCCTTGCTGTGCCGGTTCTTATGGGGAGAAGAGCGCTTGCCAAGCACCATGAATCTTGCCGAGCAGGCCAGGGAGAGTGACGAATGAAGACCGCCAGCAGCGAGGCCGCCGTGCAGGCGCCTTCGCCCGCCGCAGCCGCGCAGGGCCAGGTGCCGGCGGTGCTGCCGCACCTGATCACGGCCACGTCGCAGACCCTGCCCGAACAGGTCAACGCGCTGGCCCGCGCGCGCAGCTTTGCCGAGCCGCTGATCGCCACCGAGACCATGGAGTCCGGCGAGAACACGATGGCCCATGCCGATGCGGTGGCCGCCATCCTCAAGACCATCGGTGGTTCCGAAACGATGCAGGCGGCGATCTATCTGGTGCATGCCAGCGTGCACCTGAATCGTCCGCAGGAAGTGATCGCCAAGGCCTTTGGCGAGAACTTCGCCACCCTGGCCGTGGAAACCAACAAGCTCATGCGCGTGCAGCAGCAGGCGCGCGGCGCTGAGCTGGGCGGCCAGTATCTGGACGATGAGGCCACGCAGACCGAGAACGTGCGCAAGATGCTGCTGGGCTTCTCGCGCGATCTGCGTGTCGTGCTGCTGCGGCTGGCTTCGCGCTTGCAGACGCTGCGCTACTACGCGGCCAGCAAGCGCCCGGTCTCTCCCGGCATTGCGCGCGAGGCGCTGACGGTGTTCGCGCCGCTGGCCAACCGCCTGGGCATCTGGCAGATCAAGTGGGAGCTGGAGGATCTGTCCCTGCGCTTCCTGGAGCCCGAGACCTACCGCGAAGTGGCCCGCCTGCTCGATGAAAAGCGCGTGGAGCGCGAAGCCTACATGGAGCAGATGCGGGCACGGCTGGAGGCCGACCTGCGCGCGCACAGCATCAGCGCAACGGTGCAGGGCCGGCCCAAGCACATCTACAGCATCGTCAAGAAGATGCGCGGCAAGTCGCTGAACTTCGACCAGGTCTTCGACATTCGCGCCATGCGTGTCGTCGTGCCCACGATCAAGGACTGCTACGCCACCCTGTCCTGGGTGCATGAGCAGTTCACGCCCATCGAGGCGGAATTCGACGACTACATCGCCAAGCCCAAGCCCAACGGCTACCAGTCGCTGCACACCGTGGTGCGCGACGAGACGGGCCGTGCCATCGAGATCCAGATCCGCACCCAGGCCATGCACGACCATGCCGAGCACGGCGTGGCGGCCCACTGGGCCTACAAGGAGGCGGGCACCAAGGGCTATGCGGGCGTCACCGCCAGCAGCGAGTACGACGCCAAGATCGCCGTGCTGCGCCAGCTGCTGGCCTGGGGCAGCGACCTGGCGGGCGCACACCATCGCGGCCTGTTCGAGGACCGCATCTACGTGCTCACGCCCGACGCGGCCGTCATCGAACTGCCGCAGGGCGCAACGCCCGTGGACTTTGCCTACTCGGTGCACACCAGCCTGGGCCACCGCTGCCGTGGCGCGCGCGTGGACGGCGCCATGGTGCCGCTGAACACGCCGCTGCAAAACGGCCAGACCGTGGAGATCACCACGGTCAAGGAGGGGCGCCCCTCGCGCGACTGGCTCAATGCCGACCTGGGCTATCTGACCAGCAACCGTGCCAAGGCCAAGGTGCGTGCCTGGTTCAATGCCCAGGCCACGCACGAGACCGTGGCGCGCGGCCGGGAGGCGGTCGAGAAACTGCTGCAGCGCGAGGGCAAGACGGCCGTCAAGCTGGAGGAGCTGGCCGTTCAGCTCGGCTTCAAATCGGCCGATGCCTTGTTCGAGGTCGTCGGCAAGGATGAGTACTCGCTGCGCAACATCGAGACCGTGCTGCGACCGGCCGAGGCGGAGGAAGAAGTCGAGGAATTCTCCCCGGTGCGCAAGGCGCGCGGCACGGACTCGCCCAAGGGCGGCGTGCTGGTCGTTGGCGTGGACTCGCTGATGACCCAGCTGGCCAAGTGCTGCAAGCCTGCGCCGCCGGACGACATCCGGGGCTTCGTCACGCGCGGCAAGGGCGTGAGCGTGCACCGCTCCGACTGCTCCAACTTCCGCGAGATGGCGGCGCGCAATTCCGAGCGCGTGATCGATGTGGCCTGGGGTCAGCCCAAGGCGGCCACCGTGGCCTCGGCCGTCTACCCGGTCGATGTGTCCGTGGAGGCGGCGGACCGGCAGGGCCTGCTGCGCGATATCTCGGAAGTCTTTGCGCGCGAAAAGACCAATGTCATTGGCGTGCAGACCCAGTCCGTCAAGGGAACGGCCTGGATGACCTTCACCGTGGAGGTGGCCGATTCGGGCCGCCTGAGCAAGGTGCTGGGCATCGTGGCCGCCGTGGCGGGCGTGCGTTCGGCGCGGCGGCGTTGAGCATGTTCAGGCATTTTTGCCTGGACGCTGAAAAAGCCGTGCTAGAATCGCTTTCTCGAACAAACACAGGCGCGTAGCTCAGCTGGTTAGAGCACCACCTTGACATGGTGGGGGTCGTTGGTTCGAGTCCAATCGCGCCTACCAATTTTCCATTGCCAGATGGAATGCAAAAAGCCTTCTGATCACTCAGAAGGCTTTTTTGTTTGGTTTTTTTGTTTGTACGCCCGCCAATGATGGGGAGACTTGCCGGTCAAGGAGGCGGGCAGGGCCCGCGCTCCTCTGTCAGGAGGTCAGGTGCCGATGCCGGCCTGTGCCTGCAGGTAGTCGTTTTGCAGCAGGTACATGCGGATGGCGTTGCGGTACTGGCCGTTGGCGAAGAACTCGTCGATCAGCACGCCTTCCTGCACGAAGCCTATGCGCGCGTAGATGTGGATGGCCTTCTCGTTCTCCTGGTCCACATGGAGAAAGATCTTGTGCAGGTTGAGCGTCTTGAAGCCATAGTCCAGCGCCAGCCGCGTTGCCTGGGCTGCGATGCCCTGGCCTTGCTGCTCGGGGGCGATGATGATCTGGAACTCGGCGCGCCGGTGGATCAGGTCGATCTCCACCAGCTCGACGAGACCGGCGCGATCGCCCTGGTGCTCGACGATGAAGCGGCGCTCGGTCTGGTCGTGCACGTGGGCGTCATAGAGCGCGGAAAGCTCGTCGAAGGTCTCGTAAGGCTCCTCGAACCAGTAGCGCATGATGGCGGCATTGTTGTTGAGCAGATGCACGGAGCGCAGATCTTCGCGCTCCAGGGGTCTCAGGCGGATGCTGTGATTCATGCGCTCATTGTGCGAGAGCCGCGGTATCCGGCTGCAGGCCACGGATTACCAGCCGGTAGATCAGATCGGCCGCCGTGTCGTAGTCGTCGGCGGTCAGTTCCGGCCGGCCCAGCAGCAGCGCGAACTGGGCCTGCTGGTCGGCATAGGCCTGGGTCACGGACCAGAGGATGAACATCAGGTGGGTGAAATCCACGCGGGCAATCTTGCCCTGCGCCACCCAGCGCTCGAAGGCCTGCACGTCTGCCGCCAGCGCCGGGCCTACCTGGCTCGCTATGGCCTGTCCGAATCGGGGCGCGCCGGCCATCACCTCGCGCGTGAAGACACGGGAGCCATGGGGCCGTTCGCGCGAGGACTGCAGCTTGGCCCGGATGTAGATGCGCAAGGCCTCCGCAGGGTCGTCGCCGCGCAGCAGGTCGGACATGCCGGCCAGCCACTGCGTCAGCACGTCGCCCAGTACGCGCAGGTACAGCTCCTCCTTGCTGGCGAAGTAGTACAGCAGGTTGTGGCGGCTCAGGCCGGCGTCGTGCGCGATCAGTTCCAGCGATGCGCCTTCGAAGCCGTATTGCGCAAAGTGAAGCTCGGCCGTCTGCAGGATGTTCAGTTCCTTGCGCAGGCGTGCAGCCGTGGGTTTGCGCGTGGCCGATCGCGCCAGGGACGGGGGCGCATTGTCAGAAAGGGTTGCCATTGCGCAGATGGTAAGTCGGGATAAGTGGCGCCATTTTGGTGCGATTGTCTGGCATCTTTCTTGCTGACGACTTTCTGGGTGATTTTACTGATTGGTAAATTTTTTCACCCGCGTAAATTCCGTTCCACCCCCGGTGCGCCCGACAAGAGGCGTCACTTACACATGCGAGGACCACGATGAAACCTCCGAAGACTGTGTTGTTGGATCCGGGGCCGTTCAGGAGTCCTTCCTGCGGCCCGCCTTGCGTTGTCCGAGATGGCTCGGCGTGCACCTGCATGCCGCGGCCCCTTTCACGCCCTCAATCCTGACCCTGGAGGATGCACCATGGATAGCCCCGCGCAACGCGCCTGCGGCATTGCCGCCGGCCGCCTGAACCTGGCCGATTACGCGGCCAATTTCTCCGACGCCCATCCCGCGCTGAACCGTTCCCAGGCCTTGATCGAGGCCGAGCGCTGCTACTACTGCTATGACGCGCCGTGCACCACGGCCTGCCCCACCAGCATCGATGTGCCGGCCTTCATTGCCCGCATTGCCCAGGACAACGTCCGTGGCGCGGCGCGAGAGATCCTGACGGCCAACCCGCTGGGCGGCATGTGCTCCCGTGTCTGCCCCACGGAGCAGCTGTGCGAGCAGGCCTGCGTGCGCAACACCCAGGAAGACAAGCCGGTCGAAATTGGTGCACTGCAACGCTATGCGACCGATGCCTTCATGGCCTCCGGTGGTGCACCGCTGTTCCAGCGTGCCGCCGCCACGGGCCGCAAGGTGGCCGTGGTCGGAGCTGGCCCTGCCGGCCTGACCTGCGCCCATCAGCTGGCGCTGCAGGGCCATGAGGTGGTGCTGTTCGATGCCCGGCCCAAGCTGGGCGGGCTCAATGAATACGGCCTGGCCAGCTACAAGACCCCGGGCGATTTTGCGCAGAAGGAAATCGACTGGCTGCTGTCCGTGGGCGGGATCACGCCGCGCAACAACCAGCGGCTGGGGCGAGATTTCACGCTGGATTCGCTGCTGGCAGAGCATGACGCCGTATTCCTCGGCCTGGGCCTGGCGGGCGTCAATGCGCTGGGCACGGCCGAGCCGCAGGCCGAAGGCTTGCGCAATGCGGTGGACTTCATTGCCGACATCCGCCAGGCGGCCGACAAATCCACGGTGCCGGTGGGCCGGCGCGTGGTGGTGATCGGCGGCGGCATGACGGCGGTGGATGCATCCGTGCAGGCCCGGCTGCTGGGCGCCGACGAGGTCACCATGTTCTACCGCCGGGGCAAGGATGCGCTGTCCGCCTCCTGGGTGGAGCAGGAATGGGCACAGACCCATGGCGTCAATCTGCGGCTGTGGGCCGCGCCCCAGGAGATCCTGGTGCAGGACGGCAAGGTCTGCGGCGTGCGCATGGCCAGCACCCGCATGGAGGGCGACAGGCTGCAGGTGACGCAGGAGGTGTTCGACGTGCCGGCCGACATGGTGCTCAAGGCCATTGGCCAGACCTATGTCGCCACGCCGGCGGGCGCGGCCATTGCCCTGCGTGACGGCCGCATCGACACCGACGACGAAGGCCGCACCAGCGTGCCGCGCGTTTGGGCCGGCGGCGACTGCCGCGCCGGTGGCCAGGACCTGACCGTGCAGGCGGTGGAGCACGGCAAGGTCGCCGCGCGGGCCATGCACCAGGCGCTGACCAGCGCCGTGGCGGCCGGGGTTTGAGCGGCTGTGCCCGCGCTTTTCAAGGAGCATCGACATGGCAGACATCAGCAGCCGCTTTCTGGGCATTTCCAGCCCCAATCCGTTCTGGCTGGCCTCGGCACCGCCCACGGACAAGGAGATCAACGTCACCCGCGCATTCGAGGCCGGCTGGGGCGGCGTGGTGTGGAAGACGCTGGGCGAGGACCCGCATGTGGTCAACGTGAACGGGCCGCGCTACTCCACCCTCATGGCGCAGGACCGGCGCGTGATGGGCCTGAACAACATCGAGCTGATCACCGACCGGCCGCTGCGCACCAACCTGGAGGAGATGACCCGCGTGAAGAAGGCCTGGCCTGACCGCGCGCTGATCGCCTCGCTGATGGTGCCCTGCGTGGAGGAAAGCTGGAAGCGCATCCTGCCCATGGTGGAGGACACCGGCGCCGACGGGCTGGAGCTGAACTTCGGCTGCCCGCACGGCATGAGCGAGCGCGGCATGGGCGCGGCCGTGGGCCAGGTGCCCGAGTACATCCAGATGGTCACGCAGTGGTGCAAGCAGTACAGCCGGCTGCCCGTGATCGTGAAGCTGACGCCCAACATCACCGACGTGCGCTTTCCCGCGCGTGCGGCCAAGGCCGGGGGCGCGGATGCGGTGTCCCTGATCAACACCATCAACTCGCTGATGGGCGTGAATCTGGACACCCTGGTCATGCACCCCAGCACCGACGGCCAGGGCTCGCACGGCGGCTACTGCGGCCCGGCCGTGAAACCCATCGCCCAGAACATGGTGGCCGAGATCGCGCGCGACCCGCAGACGGCGGGCCTGCCCATCTCGGGGATCGGGGGCATCACCACCTGGAAGGACGCGGCCGAATACATTGCGCTGGGATGCGGCAATGTCCAGGTATGCACGGCGGCCATGGTCTACGGCTTTCGCATCGTGCAGGACATGTGCGACGGGCTGTCCAACTACATGGACGCGCACGGCTTTGCGCGCATCGAGGACTTCCAGGGCCGGGCCGTGCCCACGGTCAGGGACTGGAAGGACCTCAACCTCAACCACATCGAAAAGGCCGTCATCAACCAGGACAGCTGCATCCAGTGCGGGCGCTGCCACGTGGCCTGCGAGGACACCTCCCACCAGGCCATCACCTTCAGCAAGGAGGGCGGTGTGCGCCGGTTCGAGGTGGATGACACCGAATGCGTGGGCTGCAACCTGTGCGTGTCCATCTGCCCCGTGCCCGAGTGCATCACCATGCGCAGCCTGCAGCCGGGCGAGGTGGACCCTCGCACCGGCCAGACGGTCACCGGGGAGTATGCGAACTGGACCACGCATCCGAACAACCCCATGCGCCAGGCCGTGACGGCGCAGGGCTAGAGGGGGCATTGCGGCAGGTCGGCGCACGGCCCGCATCCGGGCCGACCTGGCACGAAATGCGCTTGATGGAAAAGGTCAGACCCTGGATCAGCAATGGATTGGTGATTTCTCTCTTCGAGAAGGAGCTTCGCAATGTCGCATGCCCCGCATTCCGGTGAGTCCGCAGGCAGCCTGTGGAACCACGACCTCGCACCCACGCTGCCGAGCCAGCGCACCTGGACCTGGTACCACTTCGCCGCCCTGTGGATAGGCATGGTGATGTGCATTCCGGCGTACACCCTGGCCGCCAGCATGATCACGAACGGAATGTCGTGGTCGCAGGCGGTGATGACGGTGTTCCTGGGCAATCTCATCGTGCTGATTCCCATGCTGCTCATCGGCCATGCCGGGGCCAGGTACGGCATTCCCTTCGCCGTGCTGGCCCGTGCCTCGTTCGGCACCCACGGGGCCAAGCTGCCCGCACTGCTGCGGGCCCTGGTGGCCTGTGGCTGGTACGGCATCCAGACCTGGTTCGGCGGCATGATGATCTACACCCTGCTGGGCGTGTTGCTGGGCCATCCGCTGGAAGGCGAGAAGATCGCGGGCCTGGGCATCAATGTGGGGCAGCTGGTGTGCTTTCTGGTGTTCTGGGCGATCCAGTTCTACTTTGTGGTGCATGGCATCGAGTCCATCCGCAAGCTGGAGACCTGGACTGCGCCGCTCAAGATCCTGATCTGCTTCGTGCTGCTGGGCTGGGTCTACCAGAAGGCCGGCGGCTTCGGCCCCATCATGGAGCAGCCTTCGCAGTACGCGCCGGGCGGCCCCAAGGCGGGCCAGTTCATGTCGGTGTTCTGGCCGTCGCTGACGGCCATGGTGGGCTTCTGGGCCACGCTGGCCTTGAACATTCCGGACTTCACGCGCTTTGCCAAGTCGCAGAAGGATCAGGTCGTGGGCCAGGCCATCGGCCTGCCGGTGCCCATGGGGCTGCTGGCCATGCTGGCGGTGGTGGTGACATCGGGCACCGTGGTGATCTACGGCAAGGCCCTGTGGGACCCCGTGGATGTCGCCAGCCGCATGACAGGCGCGGCCGTGCTGATCGCGCTGATCGTGCTGCTGATCGACACCGTGAGCGTGAACCTGGCGGCCAACCTGGTCGGGCCGGCCTATGACTTCTCCGCCCTGGCGCCCAAGAAGATCAGCTACCGCGTGGGTGGCTACATGACGGTGGCGATTGCCATCGTGATGATGCCCTGGAAGATCCTGGAATCGACCGAGGGCTACATCTTCACCTGGCTGATCGGCTACTCGGCCCTGCTGGGGCCGATCGCGGGCATTTTGATGGTGGACTACTTCCTGGTGCGCAAAAAGCAGCTGGTGGTGGAAGACCTGTACAGGGAAGAGGGCGCCTACCGCTACTCCAACGGCTGGAACTGGGTGGCCGTGGCGGCCTTCGCCCTGGGCGTGGCGCCCAACCTGCCCGGCTTCCTGCACGCGGCGTTCCCCGCTGCATTCCCGAACGTGGGTGATTTCTTCAAGCATGCCTATGACTACGCATGGTTCATCGGCCTGTTCATTGCCGGCGTGGTCTACCGCATCGGCATGGCAGGCCAGGTGACCAAGGGCGCACCCGCGCTGAGCAAGGCATAGGCCGGACCAACCAACAGGAGGCATGACGCTATGGGTCAATCACAGGGTTCGGTATGGGTGCGTGGCGGCACGGTGGTGAATGCAGACCGGCAGGAGAAGGCCGATGTGCTGTGTGTGGATGGGGCGATTGCGGCCGTGGGGCCGGATGTGGCGGCCCTGGTGCCGGCCGGGGCGCAGGTGATCGATGCCTCGGGGCAGTTCGTCATGCCCGGCGGCATCGATCCGCACACCCACATGCAGCTGCCCTTCATGGGCACGGTCACGGCCGATGACTTCTACACCGGCACGGCGGCGGCGCTGGCCGGTGGCACCACCAGCATCATCGACTTCGTCATTCCCGATCCGCAGGAGCCGCTGCTGGATGCCTACCGCAAATGGCGCGGCTGGGCCGAGAAGGCTGCGGCCGACTACTCCTTCCACGTGGCCGTCACCTGGTGGAGCGACAGCGTCCATGCCGACATGGGCACGCTGGTGCGCGAGGAGGGCATCAACAGCTTCAAGCACTTCATGGCCTACAAGAACGCCATCATGTGCGACGACGAAACGCTGGTGAACAGCTTCAAGCGCGCGCTGGAGCTGGGCGCCATGCCCACGGTGCATGCCGAAAACGGCGAGCTGGTCTACCTGCTGCAGCAGGAAGTGGCCAAGATGGGCATCACCGGGCCCGAGGGCCATCCGCTGGCCCGCCCGCCCATGGTGGAGGCCGAGGCGGCCAACCGCGCCATCGCCATCGCCGGCGTGCTGGGCGTGCCCATCTACGTGGTGCACGTCAGCTGCACCGAGGCGGCGCAGGCCATTGCCGCTGCCCGTGCGCGCGGCCAGCGCGTGTATGGCGAAGTGCTGGCCGGCCATCTGGTGATCGACGAAAGCGTGTACCGCGACCCCGACTTCGCCAAGGCCGCCGCCCACGTGATGAGCCCGCCCTTCCGCGCCAAGGGCCACCAGGAGGCCTTGTGGCAGGGCCTGCAGTCGGGCCAGCTGCACACCACGGCCACCGACCATTGCACCTTCTGCGCCGCGCAGAAAGCCATGGGCCGGGACAACTTCGCCAAGATCCCCAACGGCACCGGCGGCGTGGAAGAGCGCCTGGCCGTGATCTGGGATGCGGGCGTGAACACCGGCCGGCTGACGCCCAGCGAATTCGTGGCCATCACCTCGGCCAACACCGCCAGGCTGTTCAACATCTATCCGCGCAAAGGCCTGGTCGGCGTGGGGGCCGATGCCGATCTGGTCGTCTGGGACCCTGCCGCCACCCACACCCTGTCGGTCAGGACCCAGCATTCCAAGGGCGACTACAACATCTTCGAGGGGCGCACCGTGCAAGGCATGCCCAGCCACACCATCAGCCAGGGCGTGATGGCCTATGCGCAGGGCGATCTGCGTGCCGAGATGGGCAAGGGGCGCTATATCAAGCGCCCGGCCTTCGGCCCCAACTTCGACGCGGTGCAGCGCCGCGCCGCCACGCTGCAGCCCACGGCCGTGGCGCGCTGAAGCCCGCATGACAAGGAGACCGCAATGGATACAGATACCCAAGTGAAGCAGGACATCGCGCAGCTGCGCGTCAACGGAAGCCGGTTGTGGGATTCACTCATGGAGCTGGCGCAGATCGGCGCCACGCCCAAGGGCGGCGTGTGCCGCCTGACGCTGACCGACCTGGACCGCCAGGGCCGTGATCTGGTGACCCGCTGGGCGCGCGAGGCGGGCATGACGGTGACCATCGACAAGATCGGCAACGGCTTCATGCGCCGGCCCGGGCGCGACAACAGCCTGCCGCCCATCATGACGGGCAGCCACATCGACACTCAGCCCACGGGCGGCAAGTTCGACGGCAACTACGGCGTGCTGGCGGGGCTGGAGGTCGTGCGCACGCTCAACGACCACGGCATCGAGACCGAAGCGCCCATCGAGGTGGCCTTCTGGACGAACGAGGAAGGCTCGCGCTTCGTGCCGGTGATGATGGGCTCGGGCGTGTTCGCCAAGGCCTTCACGCTGGAGCATGCCTATGCAGCCACCGACTCCGAAGGCAAGACCGTCAAGGGCGAGCTCGAGCGCATCGGCTATGTGGGCAGCCAGGAGCCTGGCGACCACCCGATCGGCGCCTACTTCGAATCCCACATCGAACAGGGCCCGGTGCTGGAGGACAACGCCAGGACCATTGGCGTGGTCACCGGCGTGCTGGGCATCCGCTGGTATGACTGCGTGGTCACGGGCATGGAGGCCCATGCCGGCCCCACGCCCATGGCGTTGCGCAAGGACGCGCTGCAGGCGGCCGCGCAGCTCATGCAGGAAGTGGTGGCCTGCGCCCACCGCCATCCGCCCCACGGGCGCGGCACGGTGGGCATGGTGCAGGTCCATCCCAACAGCCGCAACGTGATTCCGGGGCAGGTCAAATTCAGCATCGACCTGCGCAACGCCACCGATGCCGACTGCGAAGCCATGGACGCCGACATCCGCGCCGTGGCCGACCGCATCAGCCGGGAGACGGGCCTGCCCATAGCGATCAACCTGGTGTCCAGCTACCCCGCCCAACCCTTCCATGCCGACTGCGTGGATGCGGTGGCGCGCGCCGCCAAGGCCCTGGGCTACTCGCACATGCCCGTCGTCTCGGGCGCCGGGCATGATGCGGTCTACATGGCGCGGCTGGCGCCGGCCGGCATGGTATTCATCCCCTGCAAGGACGGCATCAGCCACAACGAGATCGAGGACGCCACGCCGGCCGACATCACCGCAGGCTGCAATGTGCTGATGCACGCCATGCTGGAACGGGCCAGGGTGCTGTGATCGGAAAAACTGCGCAACTTGCCCGGAAGCCCTGTTTTGCACTGCTATACTTGCGGCTTCAACAAACGACAGGCGCGTAGCTCAGCTGGTTAGAGCACCACCTTGACATGGTGGGGGTCGTTGGTTCGAGTCCAATCGCGCCTACCAAATATATTGGTGAAAAGCCTCTCGGATAAAATCCGAGGGGCTTTTTTTCGTCTGGACGATCTTCCTCGTGCAAATCCTGGCCCCTGGCCAGCTCGGAATTTGCATTGTTTTGTTTCGATGGCTTTCCGTGCTGTTTCCGTGACTGTGGCGCAATTGCTTCAATAAGCACTTGCGTCAAAAAAAAGATCCTGGCAGCACTGATTTATGGGTGGCATGCTTATTCATGGCGGGGCTGCCACTGATGACCCTTTTCATGCACAGCCATGGTGCATTGGCCGCCTGCCCATGTCCTGCCCACGCCCTGCCTATACCCTGCCCGTTCCAGGTCAGCAGCCCTCTTGCAGTCACCCTCCAGTTCCCGGGCCTGCATGGCTTTCGCCGTGAGCTTGCCGCCCGCTCTTCCTGGCGCCGCTCTTTGACGCCACGATGTCGATATCACTGATTTCAGTGATATACATGTGGTGAAAATATATTGAAAATCCATTTTCAATAATCAATTGAATTTGCCAGGCTTTGCTTTCGACGTTTCTCTTGCGTTGGCATGCCAATGTTTCCATTGAACCTTCTCTTAATGAGAATGGCTGCATTGACATTAAAGAAAATGTTTGTAACTATCCGGCCGGTCTTTGGGCAGGGCAGTGAATCGGCGTCGGAGCCACAGCTTTGAAGGGATCGGATCGATGGCGGGTACGGACAGCGGGGCGGAAGCGGGCGGTCTGAAAGCCCGCCTGATGGCGGCGGGAGCCGCCGATGTGCATCTTTCACGGCGCAATGCTGCGGGGTTCGACGGTCTGGTCGCCTACGTGGTGGGCGGAGAGCGCGATACCCTGCAGGCTGCCCTGGCTGGCGCAGGCGATGCGGTGGTGCGGGTCAGCGCCTTGCCGCTGGATGACATGGGCGCCATCGACGAGGCCGCCCTGGCCGAACTGCCAGTCTGGTCGCCGGGCGCGGTCGACGCCGCGCAGCAGCAATGGGGCAGCGCGCTGGTCACCCGGCCTGCCGTGCAGCCGGCTTCCCACCTGCACCTGTGCGATCTGCTGCCCGGCCGGCCCTTGCTGGGCGATCCGGCGCCCGCACCTGCGGCGCGGCGCGGCGCGGTGCCTTTGCACGAGCGCATTCCTGCCATCCACCATTCGCCTGCGCTGCCGGACGCGGGTGTCGGATATGCGCTGGAGCAGGCGCTGGTGCGCGCGGCTGCGCGTCCTGGAGCGGGCATCGTCCATGTGGCTGCCGATCTTTCCCAGTCCCGCACCAGCTATGCGCAGCTGCTCGACGAGGCCTGCCGCACCCTGGGCGGGCTGCTGGCCCTGGGGCTGAAGGCGGGTGACACCGTCATCGTGGATGCCGGGGACAGTCGTCACCTGCTGCCCGTGTTCTGGGGCTGTGTGCTCGGCGGCCTGGTGCCGGCGCCTCTGGCACTGGGACCGGCGGCGGCCGGGGGGGCCGGCCTGGAGCGGCTGCTCAACTGCTGGGAGGTGGCGGGCAGGGCGCCCGTGGTCGGCTCTGCGGCAGCCCTGGCCGGCTTGCGGCCCCATGCCGCAGCGCTGCAGGGCATGCAGCTGCTCGATGCCCAGGCACTGCAGGCGGGTGCGCCCGCGCAGCCCTCGGCCAGCGCCGGGCCGGGGCAGCCCGCACTGATGCTGCTGACTTCGGGCAGCACCGGAACGCCCAAGGGCGTGGTACTGAGCCGCGGCAATCTGGCCGCCATGATCAGCGGCGTGCAGCAGCAACTGCGCTTCGTGCCCGGCGAGACCGCGCTGAACTGGATGCCGCTGGACCATGTGGGCGGCGTGGTGTTCCTGTGCGTGATGCCTACGGTGCTGGGCCTGGACCAGGTCCAGGTGGATACGGCCACCATTCTCGAGGCTCCCGCGCGCTGGCTGGACCTCGTGGCCGAGCACCGGGTCACAGCGGTGTGGGCGCCCAACTTTGCATTCGACCTGCTGCTGCGTGCAGCCCGCGGCCAGGCCCCCGGCCATTGGGACCTGTCCTGTTTGCGCATGCTCATCAACGCCGGGGAGCCGGTGTCGGAGCCGGTCCTCGTGGATTTCGAGCGCCGCTTTGCGCAGGACGGGCTCAGGCAGGGCGCCGTCTGGATGTCCTTTGGCATGACCGAGACGGTCTCTGCGTTCTCGCTGCGTTGCTGGACAGCGTCCGGCGAGGCGGTGACCAGCCTGGGCCACCCGATCGCAGGCGGTGCACAGCGCATCGTGGACGATGCAGGCCGCACCCTGATGGAGGGTGAGATCGGGCGGGTCGAACTCAGCGGGCCCTCGGTGTTCTCGGGCTATCACGGCCGGCCCGACCTCACGGCCGAGGCGCTGCGCGACGGCTGGTTCCAGACCGGCGACATGGGGTTCCTGCGTTCGGGCGAGCTGCACATCGTGGGCCGCGTCAAGGAAATGATCATCGTCAACGGTGCCAATTTCTACAGCGCCGAGATCGAGGAGGTCGCTGCGCGCGTGCCCGGCCTGGACCGCCAGGGGCTGGCTGCCATCGGCGTGCGCCCGGCCGGCGCGGCCACCGACCAGCTGGTGCTGTTCTTTCACGCGCCGGGCGCTGGCGAGCCGCAACTGCGCCGTTCGCTCATGCGCGCCTTGCGCATGCGCCTGGGCCAGGACCTGGGATTGGCCGTGGACCATTTCATTGCCGTGCCGCCCGAGCGCCTGCCGCGCACGGGTGCCGGCAAGGTGCAGCGCGTGGAGCTGCGCCGCCTGGTGGAGACAGGGGCCTTCGATCGCGAAATCAAGGATGCCGCCTGCCTGATCGGCGGTGCAGGCACCGTGCCTGACTGGTTTGCCCGGCCCGTATGGCGCCCGCGCCAGCACGATGCGTTGCCGGCCATGGCGCCTGCGCAGGCGCATGCGTTGACTGTGGCGCTGTGTGGTGCCGGCGCCCAGGCGCTGGCGCAATTGCAGGCCCTGCAGCCCTGTCACCGCTGGATGGTGTTGGACGATACCGGGTCACCGGCCGACGCCGTGGCCGCGTTGCGCGAGTGGGTGCCTGATGTGCTGGTGCTGGCCGGCGAACAGGCGCTGGCCCCTGGCCTGCTGCAGGCAGCCCGTTGGCTCGCCGCCCCCGGCGGGCATGTGCCAGGCCGGTTGCTGGTCTGCGCAGGTACGGCTCAGGACGAGGGCCAGCGGGCGATGGCGCGCGCGGTACTGCGCAGTCTGGAGTCTGAAATGCCTGCCTTGCGCTGCCGCCATGTCGCCTGGGGCGACGCCGGTGCCTCTGCCGACGCCGACGCCGACGCCGACGCCGACGCCGACGCCAGTGTCGCTGCCGATGCCGCCGTTCTTGATGCCGCCGGGCTGTGTGCGGAACTGGGCTGCAGCCAGCGCGAGCCCGAGGTGCTGTGGCATGCCGGCGTGCGGCGGGTGCGGCGCCTGGTGCCCCTGGTTCCCGATGCTGCAGGGCATCAGGGATTCCAGGAGCAGGGGCTGTACCTGCTGGCCGGTGGGCTGGGGGGCGTGGGCTTTTTGCTGGCCCGGCACCTGCTCGGCCGGTACCGCGCCCGGCTGCTCATCGTCGGCCGTGCCCCTGCTGTGGAGCGCCGGCAGCCACTGGAACTGCTTGCGCGCAGCGGGGCGCTCCTGTACGTGCAGGCCGATGTCACCGACCCCGCCGCCCTGCAGGCCGCTGTGGCCCAGGCGCAGCAGCACTTCGGACAGCCGCTGGCCGGCGTGGTGCAACTGGCGGCCGAGTCGCGCCTGGCCCTGTGTGCGGAGGAAGACGAGCAATGCTTTGCCCGGGCGCAGCGCGCCAAGGTGGAGGGAACGCGCCACTTGCACGCCCTGATCGCCCACGATCCCCGGGCCCTGTTCCTGGTGGCCGGCTCGGTCATGGGCCTGCTGGGGGGGCGCCGCGTGGCGGCCTATGCGGCGGGAGATGCCTGGCAGATGGCCTTTGTGGAGCGACAGGCGCACAGCGCCGGTGGCGCCCGCTGCCGCTACCTCGGTTTTTCGGCGTGGCGGGACATCGGCCTGAGCCGCCAGGTGTCGAACCCGGCGCTGTTCGCTGCCTCGGGCTATCTGTCGATCGATGAGGCGCAGGGCCTGCAGGCCTTCGAATTGGCGGTGCGCGGCGAGCAGCCTGTCATGACCGTGGGCCTGGACCTCGGCCATCCCCGCCATGCCGCGCTGCGCGAGGGCGCCATCTACGGTGCCGATGAGCTGGTCTGGGTGCGTGAAGGCGCCGCGGTCGACGCGCGCCGTGCCGGCGAAGTGGATCAAGTGGATCAAGTGAATGAAGTGGCCGGCAGCGGTGACCCGTCCGCACCGCATCGGTGGCTGCACGATGCCTGTGGCCGGCCGATGAGCGTGCCGGTGCTGAACGTAGCATCCCTGCCCACCGATGCCCGGGGGGAGCTGGACCGCGCGGCCCTTTTGCGCCTGGCTGCGGGCATGGCATCCAGCGCAGCGCCACGCAATGCGTTCGAGCGCTACATGGTGCGCCTGTGGTGCAAGGCACTGGGCCTGGCCGACTGTGGTGTGGACGACGACTTCTTCTCGCTGGGCGGCAATTCGCTGGGGGCGGCGCAGATCGCGGCGCGCACGCGGGAGCTGTTTCGCGTCGATATATCGATGGCCGAGCTGTTGCGCCACCCCTGCATGGCAGATTTTTGCCAGCGCGTGATTGCGCTGGAATCCCGCCCGGGAATCACGCTGGCCATTGCGGGCCGGCTGTTCGAGATCGAAAGCATGACCCCTGATCAAAAGGCGGCCGCCCACGGCGCTGCAGCAACCAAGGCGCTGCCATGAGCACGGGCGGTTTTTCCGACGACGATCTGCTGGCGGCCCTGCTGGCAGAGGATGGCTTCGAGCTGCCAGACACGCACGCGCCAGGCGCCGCGCCACGTGCCGCAGATGCGCCCGTGATCGCGCTGTCGGCGCAGCAGCGGCTGTGGATGATGGAGCGCATTCACGGGGCTCGCGGCGAGTTCAATCTTGGCCTTGCCGTGCGCTTTGGTGGCGCGACGCCCGATGTGGCCGCGCTGCAGGCCGCACTGACCGCCCTGGCGCAGCGCCATGAAAGCCTGCGTGCTCGCTTCGAGGATGCCGATGGCGAAGCGGCGCGCCTGGTCTTCGATGCGCTGGATGCATTGCCGCTGGCGGTGCACGATGTCGGCCCGGCATCGATGCCGCAGGCGCTGCAGGACGCGGCGGCCCGGCCTTTCTCGCTGGAGCGGGGCAGCCTCTTCCGGGCCGATCTGCTGCGCGCCCACGGCGAGCAGGTGCTGCTGCTGGGTTTTCACCACGCCATCATCGACCTGTGGTCGGCCTCGCTGGTGCTGCGCGAGCTGGCCGCTCTCTACGCCGCGCAACTGGGCGGGGCGGTCGCAGACCTGCCGCAGCCGCAGCGCTTTGGCGACTACGTCGCCTGGCTGGGCGACAGCGCCCGGCAGCAGGCCTTGCCGGCCCTGACAGCGTACTGGCGCAACAGGCTTGCAGGCCTGCCGCCGCTGCTGGAGCTGCCCTTTGCCGGGCCGCGCGAGGCGGGTCAGGACCGGTGCGGCCGTATCGCGGTGGTGCTTGCGCCCGCGCTGGCGGCGGAACTGGGAAGATTCGCCGCCGCCTGTGGCACCACGCCTTTCACCGTGGTGCTGGCCGCCTTCAATGCCGTGCTGGCGCGCTTCACCGGCCAGGACGATCTGGCCGTGGGCGTGCCCGTGTCCAACCGCCACCGTCCCCACACCGGCGGCACCGTGGGCTTTCTGGTGGAGACCCTGGTGCTGCGCACCGACCTGCGCGCAGACCCCGGCTTTGCAGCCCTGGTGGAGCGCGTGCGCGAAGCCTGCCTTGAGGATTTTGCCCACCAGGACCTGCCGCTGCAGGCCGTGGTGCAGGCGGTCAACCCGCCGCGCCTGCCGGGGGTGCAGCCGCTGTATCAGGCCATGCTTGTCTTCCAGGCGCTGCCTGCGCTGCGCGAGGCGGCCGGCGATGTCCTGCTGACGGGACAGGCCGTTCCCCTGCCTGTGGCCCGCGCCGATCTGACGCTGGAGCTGGACCAGGGGCGCGACGATGGCGCCATTGCGGGCTGGCTGGAGTACCGCGAGGGCCTGGTGGATGAGCAGGTGGCTCAGGCCATCGCCATCGCA